>JAEELE010000008.1 GCA_016288755.1 Oscillospiraceae bacterium | reverse complement strand
TTTTCCTATGCCAATCAGGCGTTTTCGTCGCTGCTGGACCATGTGCTCGGCGACCACGGCTGCAGGCATGTATGTCTGATCACCGGTGTGCGCGGGCATTACGGCTCGGAGTGCATGGTCATGGCATACCGCGAGGCAATGGAAAAGCACGGGCTGCCCTTCGAGGAGAGCCGTGTCGCATACGGCGACTACTGGGAGGAGCCTGCGGCGGCGGCGACCAAGCGCTTCCTCGCGCTGGATGACATCCCCGATGCCATCATCTGCGTCAACGATACGATGGCGATCGCCTGCTGCGCCGTGCTGCGCGAGCAGGGGCTCCGCGTGCCCGAGGACGTGATTGTCACCGGCTGCGACGGCATCGTGCTGGAGCGCTACTACACGCCGCGCCTGACCACCTGCATCAAGGATTACGCGCGGATGACCGCCGCGGCGCTCGACACTGCCGAGATGATCCTCGAGGGCGGGGAGGTCGCGATGCAGTGCGAGATCCCGCCGATGCTGCAGCTCTCCGAATCCTGCGGCTGCCGCGTGACCGAGCAGCGCGACCAGAACGAAGCCATCCGTGCGCTGTTCCACAAGCTGACGGTCAGTGCGCTGCAGGAGGCGGACGAATACGGCATCCTCGGCGAGCTGATGGAGCGCAAGCAGGCGACCGTCATTGACTATCTCGATGTGCTGGTCACGCATATTCCCGATGACGCCGTGCTCTGTCTGCGCGACAGCCTCGCGGCGGATAACACGCCTGCCAGCCTGCTGCAGTTTGCCGATGACTGCGAGCTGATGAGCACTGCCTCCTACAGCCGGAAGGAGAAGCGCTTTTCGATCGTGCCGCGCGCACAGCTCTTCCCGAATTTCGAGACGGTGCTTGCCGCGGGCAGAACGGTCTATATCAACAGCGTCTATCTGCGCGACGAGGTCTACGGCTACTACGCCTATTACGGCACCGCGCTCGAGGAGGAGTGCTTCAAGCTCCCCAAGCTCATCCACACCGCGGGCAATGTCATCGGGTCGCATCTTGTCGCGGCACGGCTGCTCGCGATGAACGAGCGGCTGCTCGCGGCGCGCGTGCGCGATACGCTGACGGGCATGCTCAATCTCCACGGCGCGATGAAGCAGCTCAACGAGCGCCTTGCCGCGGAGGTCGGCGGCGTCAACAGCAGACTGGTCATGCTCGTGATCGGGCTGCGCAAGCTGCGCCAGATCAACAGCATCTTCGGGCACACCGAGGGCGATCAGGCGCTGCTCTCGCTCTCGAACGCCATTCAGGACTGCATCGACAGCGATATCATCGCGGCACGCATCGGCGGCGATGAATTCCTGCTCGCCTTCTTCACCTCGGAAAACCGGAGCAACACCGCAGACGCGCTCATCGACGTGCTGAAAAAGCGCCTGCGCAGCTACAATCAGGTCTCGGGCAAGAGCTACAGCATCGAGATCGCGATCGGGCATGTCTCCGCACCGGTCGGCGCGTCGCTCTCGCTCGAGGCGATGCTCAATGAGGCGGTCTCGCTGAAGGACGCCGAAAAATCCGATTTCCGCGTGGAGGGCGCTGTCGCACAGGCAGACCCTGCCGAAATGGAGCGCATCATCAGCGAAAATCTGCTGATCTACTATTTCCAGCCGATCATCAGCACGAAAACCGGACATATCTATGCCTATGAGGCGCTGATGCGCTCGTCGGTCGACAGCGAGCTCTCGCCGCTGACGCTGCTGCGCTATGCGACCGGCGCCGGAAGGCTCTATGAGATCGAGTGGCTGACCTATTTTAATGTGCTGCGGCACATGCGCACGAACAACGACATCTTCGACAAGAAGCGCATTTTCATCAATTCCATCCCCGGGCACTTTATCTCGGATGCGGACTTCCTGAAGCTCAAGGAGCAGTACAGCGATCTGCTGCCGCAGCTGGTCGTGGAATTCACCGAGCAGGCGGAGACCGAGGGCGAGGAGCTGCGCCAGATCCAGCAGCGCTGCGCCGAGAACAGCATGGACATCGCGGTCGACGACTACGGCACGGGCTACTCGAATATCACGAATCTGCTGCGCTATTCACCGAATTACGTCAAGATCGACCGGAGCCTGATCTCCAGCATCCACGAGGACCCGAAGAAGCAGCATTTTGTCACGAACATCATCGAATTCGCCCATGCCAACGGCTTCATGGCGCTCGCAGAGGGCGTCGAGACGATGGATGAGCTGCGCGCGGTCATCCGCTTCGGCGCCGACCTCGTGCAGGGCAATTTCACCGCAAAGCCCAGCGCCGTGCCGATCGAGAGCATCGACGACACGCTCTCTGCACTGATCGTCAAGCTCTCGGCAGCGGCGGCGAAGCAGTTCATGCGCAAGACCTATATGCCCGCGGGCGAAAAATCTGCCAATCTGCGCGAGCTTGAGCGCGACAATTACACCGATATCTTCATCGCACAGCCGGAATTTGAGCTCTGCGGCGAATTCAACATCCCCTGCGGGCTCGTCATCAAGATCAAGGACGACACGACCTGCCGCCTTGTGCTGCGCGATGTCTATTTCAACTCGACCAACCAGCTTCCCGTCATCCAGATCGGGCGCAACTGCAGCGTGACGCTCGATTTCGAGGGCGACAACCGCATGGACAACGGCGGCATCCTCGTCCCGGAGAGCAGCACGCTCAATCTGACCGGGCGCGGCAATCTCAGCATCAGCAACAGCCAGAATAAGGCATTCGCCATCGGCAACGATGCGGACTTCGCCTGCGGCAATATCAACATTGATCTGGCGGGCTGCCTCCAGATCGCCTCGAACGGCGATCAGGCGATCGGCATCGGCGCGGGCTCCGGCAAGGGGCAGCGCATCTCGGTCTGCGGCACGCGCATCTTCATCCAGATGAGCGGCATCGAGGGCATCGGCATCGGCACGCTCGAGGGCAGCACAAGGCTCGAATTTGCGGGCTGTGTCGCCGATTTCGACCTCAACCTCGCAAACGGCACGGCGATCGGCGCCTACATCGGCACGCCGTCCGTCAAGTGCGATACCGTCGATCTGACCTTCTCGGGCTCGGGCAAGGCGATGACCTGTGTCGGCACGCTGAGCGGCGGCGGCACCTATGTGCTGAGCGAATCCTCGATCTCGGCGAAGCTCACCGGGCAGAGCATCATTGCGGTGGGCTCGGCGGATCAGGCGCCGGAGGTCAGCCTGCGGCAGTGCAGGGTCGGCGTGCACTTCGAGGGAACCAGAGCTCTCGATATCGGCAGCATTGAGCGCGACGCCCGGCTGACGCTCGTCGACACAGATCTCGATATCTTCCTGCGCTCCGGGCTTGCAATGCATCTGGGCGCGGAGGAGTCTCATATCTACCGCAGCGGCGGCGGGGAGGAGCTGAACATCAACCAATGATTCTGTTATGGTATCTTTGCGGCATCGCGGGCGGCTATCTGATCGGCAACCTGAACACCGCGGCGCTCCTCGCAAGGCACAGGGGCTTTGATATCCGCAGTCAGGGCTCGCACAATGCCGGCGCCTCCAATGCGCTCGTCACGATGGGCAAGGGCGCGGCGATCTGCTCCGGGCTCGTCGATATCCTCAAGTGCTTTGTGCCGGTCTTTCTGCTGCAGCATGTGTTCACACTGCCGGAGGGCTGCGCGCAGCTTCCGGTCGTAACAGGCATCGCGGTCATTCTCGGGCATATGTACCCGTTCTGGCTGCAATTCAAGGGCGGCAAGGGCTTTGCCTCGCTGCTCGGGCTCGCGCTCGGGCTCGACTGGCGCTTTTTCGTCGCGGGGGTGCTGATCGTCGCTGCCTACCTGCTGACGGTGCGCTACATCGTTTTTGCGACGATCACCTGCTCGGTGCTTCTGCCGATCGCGTGGTACCTGAAAAGCGGCGACCTGATCGGCACACTGCTGCTCGCAGCGCTTGCCGTGCTGATCATTTCCAAGCATATCGTCAATCTCAGGCGCATCAAGGACGGCACCGAGATCAAATTCGGCGAAAAGAAAAAACCGGAGCAGCCCCCTGCGGACGACGCATGAAGCAATCCGCTGTTCCGCAACAACACAGACCGGACGCTGAGACGTCCGGTCTCAGCCTGTCGAAAAAGTCCGGCGAAAGCTGGGCTTTTTCGCGTTTTTGTGTTATAATATATATAACGAACCAAAAGGAGAGAAGAAGAATGCTGAGTGAAAACAGAGCGGAACGGAATCAGATGGAGTTTTTCTGCATAG
>JAEELE010000079.1 GCA_016288755.1 Oscillospiraceae bacterium | reverse complement strand
TTTCGCGACCCTGGATGAACTGAATCTCACCGACCGCCTCCACGAGGTGCCGACCATCGACAACAAAGACTACGGCATCACGATGAAGATGGTCAATTTCGATAAGCAATCCGGCATGAGCTACGGAAATTCCAACGCTTCCGAAGCGACATGGACTTATTTCGGCGGCAGCGACTCCAACCAGATCAAGCACGGTCTGCTTTCCAATCATCTGCAGGAGAACGGGTATCCTGTCACCAATACCAATGTCGATTTCGCCGGGGCATTTGCCAACGCGACTGAGGTCAATCATCTCTTTCTGGAGCGCGTGCATGATACGAGCGGCTATTTTGAATTCGACAGCTGTCAGAATTTCGCAACCCTGAAGGCAACCGACGAAAACGGAAATGTGGTCGGATTCAACAGCAGTTCAGAAGGCTACGAAGACACAGTTGATTTTACCGTATATCACGAGCTCGGTACGCACAGCAGAAACAATGGTAGCAGCCCCACGCTGAAGCACGGTCAGTTCTTCCCGTATGATACCATTCTGCCCGGCGTTTACACGACGGCGAATAATACCGAAAACCTTTATACCGCACTCGCAAACAGAGAGAATGCCAATGTCGGTAAGCTTCCGCCCGAGGATCCCAGAAAATATGAGAAGCTGCACCTGATCCAGACAGAGGCACCGAGTGAGGCAGACTTCTACTTCGGCATGGAGATGGAGGCAGCGTTCGTGCAGACGCCGTCGGGTCTCGATGCATGGGGGCATGATATTGTCTTCGAGTTCACCGGTGACGATGATTTCTGGCTCTATGTTGACGATGTGCTGGTGCTCGATCTCGGCGGCACACACTCTGCCGTGATGGGCAAGGTCAATTTCCGGACCGGTGAAGTGACCTTTGATAAAGAAGGAAACAAAACACACGGAACAATGGAAACGACAAACCTGCGTCAGATCTTCACGGATAATTACATGTCCAATCATCCCGGCGCAACGCAGGCGGAGCTCAACACATATCTTTCGGAGTATTTTGCAGAAGGCGAAAATATCTTCAGGGATTACTCCAACCACAAGATGAAGATCTTCTATATGGAGCGCGGCGGCAACGCTTCCAACCTCTATATGCACTTTAACATCGCGGCTGTCACGCCGGGTCAGGTCGTTGTCGGCAAGAATGTCGTCGGTTCCGGTGCCGCTCTGCTGGACATGGATTTCCTTGAGTATCCGTTCCAGATCTACTACACCCTGCCCGACGGCGAAGGCGGTGTGGCAGGTGAGGAGCATCTGCTCGAAAACAACGATGAGAATATCTGCGTGGTCTATGAGAATTCGGGCTTGCCGGTTTCCTATTCCAGAAAATACAGACCGCCGGGATTCTCGGAGGAACAGTCGTATGATCATGTTTATTTCGTAAATCCCTCCAGGGACATTGCGATCAACTTCCCGGACGGTACCATTTCCTATCGCATTGTCGAGTGTGCCGTTGACCCGTCGGTTTACAGCACTGTCACGATCAACGGAGAGGCTGTACCGCCTGAGCGGGTCGAGGTCCGCGGTACGCTGAAGAGCTATTCAACCGTGCCAGGTTCTGCAACGCAGAAGCCGAGTCTTGCCTTCGACAACCATGTTTCCGACAATGTGATCAAGGATCTGTTTGTGACCAAGCAGCTTCTCGATGAGAATGACAACGAGATCACGGACGATTCTGTGACATTCGACTTCCGGCTCTCTCTTTCGTCGATTCAGGTTGCGCCGGAGAATATCCCGCAGGTCAGTATGCACGATTATTATGTGCTGTCTCCCGAGGGGAAGCTTTGCGTCTTTGATCAGGAAGAACAGAAATTTGTCCCGACCTCGGTCGATTACAGCCGTGAATTCATTTCTGATCTGAAGGCTGCGGCGGAGAATAATACGACAGTCTCCGGTATTTCTCTCTATGATGTGACATTCACCACCTCGCCGCACGGCGGCATTTCCAAGATTCCTGCCGGATACACGATCTGTGTGCCGAGTCTTCCGGTCGGATCCGTCTTCAAGGTGACCGAGGATAACAAGGAAGGCTACGGCCTGGTCGGCTACGAGCAGATTCTCGGCGAAAGAATCAACGAGCATCAGCAGCATGAACCCATTCCTTCCTACGATCAGTATGCCGGACACAATACGGTCAATGTCGGCAGAGTCATCGCGGAGGAAAATCCCCAGATGATGGTCGTCAACAAGAAGGGCTACAGCCTCAGTGTCAATAAGAGCTGGAGCGACCTGAGCATCACGACCGCACATGACGCGGTGTATGTTGCTGTGTATGTGGACGGCACGCTGCTTCCGGGAACCGTCCGCCGGATCAAATCGCCGGATACCAGTGCCTACTACTTCTGGAATGATCTTGAACCGAATGCCGACGGCACCGAGCGCACCAGTATGGATGGATATACCGTGCGGGAAGTCAAGCTCACCGGCGCCGTTGTCGGCGATGACAATGTCGTGACATCCTATGCCACGCTCACACCGGTCCCGGATGGCGGTACGATCATCCTGAATGCGACACGTACACCGGATATGATCCCGCCCGGCGAGACGAATCCGGATGCGGAATACGAGTATGTGGTTTCCGGCGAAAAGGGAATCCCTGATGGGACGACCCGAACCGACACCATCACCAACAACCGCAAGGGCGGCATCGCTGTGAGACTCTTCCGCTGGGATTCGACAGTTCCGCTGAAGGGCGGCATATTCACTCTCACCGACAGCCAGGGCAATACCGTCGGCGAATACACTTCCGACTCGCAGGGCATTGTCACGATGCTCTATGATTTCCGGAAGAATGAGATGTATACCCTGACGCAGACGGCAGCGCCGCGCGGCTATGTCGGCCTGCAGAAGAATGTCTGCTTCCGCGTGGAGAACGACAATACGGTTGCCCTCTTCTATGAGGACGGGACACCCTGGGGTCCGCAGGACGAACAGGATCCGCACTGGGCAAATAAGAAGAACGGCAGCGACGGTTTCTACGGGTTTGTGGACCTGTATAACAAGCCGTTCAATTTCAAGATTGCCAAGATGGACAGCGCAGACCACGAACACATGCTGGAAGGCGCGCACTTTGCCCTCTACAAGGAAGCAAAAACCTCGATCATCGGCTATGTGAAGAACAAGGATCCGCTGACCGGCTTCGAGGATATGACTACCAATGAAGAAGGCATTGTGTATGTCTGCGGCGGAGACAGCGGCCGGACGGTCAATCCGGGCGCGGAAGGCGCGGTCTACTTCCTGAATGAGACAGTTGCGCCGCGCGGATATCAGCGAATGGAGGAAGACATCATTCTGCGGATCTCCCCGCTCGGTGTGCCCAGTCTCATCAGCGACAGCTACAACGGCAGACTGGTCGAGACGGAGGACAGCTATATCTATACGCTCGATGTTCCGAATACCAGTATGCTGTATTTTGACATTGAGAAGACGATCTTTGTCGATCAGTACATCCACGACAGCGATCCCACGCAGAAGTTCCTGTTCCGGATCGACCGGTTTGCGCCGAATGCGACTGTATTCACCGATCCGCTGGATTCCTTCTATGTTACGCTGAACTGCAAAGATCAGGCGGAAACACCGAAAACGCTCCCGCCTGTTACCGACCGCTTCCGCTACGATGCGGACAGCGGCGAGGTCACGGTCAGCTATCTTGATTCCGAATCCTACACCTTCCCCGCCGCTGTCTGGCAGGGCACGCAGCTGGTCGGTGTCACGGAGCCCGGGATCTATCTGGTGACGGAGATGGCCGGCTGGTCGGAGACAGATTATGATTTCTGGGACGGCACCAATGTCTACCGCGGATTTGCCGGCGGCGGTGAGAAGCTCACAGGAACACAGACTGTCAAGATGATCGTCACATCCGCGAATTCGTCCTACAAAAAGGACAGCACAAAGACCGACCGGCCGACTGCATGCTTTACCAATACCGAGAATGAATACGCATTCCTGAGTTCACAGGCATTTGCAGAGAACAGATTCCGTGTTCCGGTGCAGGAGGAGCAGGAGGCACAATCCTGACGAAAAGGAGGTTTGATGGATGAAACGGCGTCACAAACGGGCAGCGCTCATTGCCGGCATCGCATTTATGGTTCTGACACCGCTTGTCGTGTTTGCCGCGCTTTACAGAAGCTCAAAGCGTGTGAATCCATTTCAGCCCGGCTCCGTGGAGATCGAGGTGCAGGAGAACGGCGATCCCGGCGCTGCCCTTGAGCAGCAGGAATACACATGGACAGAGGACAACGGCTCCTATGTTTCTGAGAAGCCTGTGCGGATCAAGGATGACCGCACCAATCCGGGCGAGGAGCTGCGTGTCTGTCTCGTGCCGATGTGGTTCGATCCGGACGGCGGGATCTGCGGTGTTTTTGATATGAGCCATCCGGTGCTGAGCGGCAATACACTGACCTATACCGACGGCGACAATCAGATGATTCTGCATCTGGTTGACGGCTGGGCGGCAAACGGCTGGGAATACCGGTCGGACGGCTGCTTCTATTACACCGGAGCGCTGAACGGCAGTCATCTGACGGTGCAGCTTCTGTCAAGCGTCGAACTGAATGCGGCAGCCTATTCGCTCACAGAGGACTATGAGCTGCAGCTCGATGTCCTTGCGGACGCGATCCAGAGCAGCGGCAGCGCGGCTTCAACGAGAGAGTGGGCAGCGCATACACCGTGACGGCATGCGGTCTGAATCAGATCTGAATATGCAGCGGCAGCGGGAGAAGATCCCGGTGCCGCTGCTTTTTGTATGCGATATCCCGGCAAATTCTGTGCTTTTTGTTTATTTTTTCTGTTGTGTATTGTAAGCGCCAACCATTCCCGGCTCAACTCATAAAGAAATGAGCCGAGGAACATCCTCGGCTCAAAATGTATCAGTGTAACGCGAACTGTACGCAACTGTAAGAAACAGTGTAACGCCTACTGTACCTCACTGTATGTTTG
>JAEELE010000078.1 GCA_016288755.1 Oscillospiraceae bacterium | reverse complement strand
GTCAGGCTGTAGAAAAAGGTGTCTCCGACGGATTATATTGGGGACTCTGGCCCCCAACCCCTGCTTAAGGGGGACTGCCCCTTAAGAATCCCATTATGACAGAAATAACGCATCAGCGTGGAATTCGTACAAAACGGGATTCCAAAGGGATAGTATCCCTTTGGCAGGGGTGCGGGGACAGCGTCCCCGCAAAAATGTGCCGCAGGCACATCAAAAGCACTTTATCGACAAACTGTACAGCCTGTCCACAAAGCCCCTCTGCGAAAGCAAGCAGAGGGGCTTTGTGGACAGGCTGAGAAGCTCCCGTGCAGGGAGCTTCTTTCTGTTCTTCAAAGGCACACGGCGAATCGGGAATCGCGCAGCAGTCACGCATCTATAACGGCTGTCTGCCCATCGCTTCGCCCAAGACAACGGTGCGCAGTCTGCAGTCTCAGAGCTTCGGCTTTTCCACATTGTCGTAGTCAAAGTAATACTGCATTGCAAGGTCGTCGTTGCCGACCATTTGCAGCATCCCGCCGGTTTCCCAGCGGAGGATCTCGCTCCAGAGATAGATGTCGTTTTCGATCTGGCAGGAGCTGTTTGAAATCACATGGATTTCCGGCGTCTGCTTTTCCGATGCCGATTTCATAAACGCCGCCTCAAACAGCAGAGAGCCCCATGCAATATGATAGCTGCTGCTGATGAGTGCCACAGAATCCACCTGCGGGTAATCCTTCAGAAGAATATCGTAGGAATTGCTCGCGTTTTCTGCGGTGGTGCGGGATTGGTTCTCGACAATCAGGCGCTTTTCGTCAAGCCCGTGCTCGAGCATCCATTCGCCCATCAGTCCGCCCTCGGTCACATCGGGGTTATTCTTTGCGGTGCCGCCGCCCGTGCAGATCACATAGGCATTCGGATACTGATTTGCGCAGTTCAGTGCAACGGTCAGCCGCCCGATCAGCTCGTCCTGCATCGTGCCGTCGTCGTTGAGCTCAAAGCCCAGAACGGCGATCGCGAGATTGTCGCCGCCCGGCAGGTTATCGGGCAATTTGTCCACATTCACTTTCAGCTCGTTGTTGGCATAATCCCAGTAGTCCATGATATCCTTCCAGAGCTTGCCCTGCCTGCTGTCCTGTTTCGTCAGTTCAGCGAGCAGCTTTTCGACCTTAGCATCTGCCTGATCGCCGTAGCAGCCGTGATAGGTGATGATCTCCTCGATGATCTCATCTGCGGGGCGCGGCTCCTTTGTGATGCTGCAGCCGCCCGTGCAGCACATTATCACAGCGGCTGAAAAGACTGCGCATGTTTTTTTGATAATGCCTGTCATTTTATTTCCTCCTGCTTTTCAGAGTGTCTTGACAATCGTCAGGATATTCTGACCGTTCTCGTATTTGTAGCGCACATCGTCCATCGACTGCTTCACCATATAGATGCCGAGTCCGCCGGCTTCGCGGTCTTCGAGCTTCAGCGCGACATTCGGGTCTTTCTTCTTCGTCGGGTCATACGGCACGCCCTTATCCGCAAAGGTGATCTCCAGCTTTGTCGGTGTGCCGCTGAAATGGCAGGTGATATCGCATGTGCTCGTTCCCTGCGGATAGGCATAGCTCGCCACATTGATGAAGATTTCCTCAACGGCAATATCCAGCTGTGTCTGCACCTTCATCGGGCATTCATACTGCTCCAGCATGGCATCCAGCCATTCCAGAACATGGGGAAGCTCCGATTTTGCAGCGATAAACGTCTTTGTGATGGTATACATATTCGTGCCTTCCCCTTTATATTTGATCGCCAGCATCGTGATATCGTCAAACTGCGGTGCGTCCAGAACGAAGCTGTCGATGGATTCCTTGATGGATTCGATCATCTCGCGCGGCTCTGCGGTCGGATTCTTTTGGATGGTTTCCAGCAGACGCGGCTCCCCGTAGAGCGCATCTGCCGCATTTGTCGCCTCTGTCACGCCGTCTGTATACAGAAACAGCGTATCGCCGGGGTCAAGCTGCAGCTCGCCCTGTCTGTACTGCATCATCTCCATGCCCGCAAGCACAAATCCCGCGCGGGATTTGACATATTCGCAGGTGCCGTCCGCCTTTGCCAGCACCGGACGGGTGTGTCCCGCATTCGCAAAGATCACCTTGCCCGAGGAAAGCTCCAGCACGCCCATCCAAGCGGTCACGAACATGCCGCCCTTGTTGTTCTCGCAGAGCTGCATATTGACCTTGCTGAACACCTTCTCCGGCGGCAGACCGAACTGCGCCTGATTGCGGATCAGCGTTTTTGCGACGACCATGAACAGCGCCGCCGGCACGCCCTTGCCGGAAACATCCGCCGCGATAAACGCGAGGTGGTCGTAGTCCAGCAGGAAATAATCGTAAAAATCGCCGCCGACCTCCTTTGCAGGATGCATCGAGGCATAGAGGTCAAAATCGTGGCGGTCGGGAAACGCCGGAAAGACACTCGGCAGCATCGCCGCCTGAATATTCGTCGCAATGTTCAGCTCTGCGCTGACGCGCTCGTTTGCGGCGGTCGCCTCCGTGAGATCGCGGACATAATGCTTGATATCCGTTTCCATTTTCTGCACGGAGACGGTCAGGTCTTCGATTTCGTCGCCGGTCGGATTGCTGAGACGCGAAAGCTCCGATGAAAAATCCTGCATCAGCATTCCGCTGTCATAGCAGGAGGCAGCTCTGGACAGTGTTGTGATCGGCTTTACAATCCCATGATTCATTGCGAAATCCGCTGCCGCCACAATCACAAGCGCAACGCCGACGGCAATCATCAGCACCTTCAGCAAGATTTTCCGCATTTGCTGGGTAATATCCTCCATCGAGAGATCAATGGAGACATCCGCGGCATATTCGCCAGCGCTGTTGTAAATCGGCGCACTGACCGTGCAGAGCCAGCCGTATTCTGTAACCGATGTATAGGGGTGCAGCAGCAGATCGGAGAGCGGCTTGTCTCGGTTTTCCTCAAGAAATCCGACCTTCTCTCCGAGCTGATACGGTTTTTCCGTATCCGTATCCATGATCACCACGGAATAGTTCTCCTCCGGATGCAGCTGCTCAATATAAATATATTCGACATTTGTATTCACAGCCATCGTCTCGCGCAGGTGCGTCAGCAAAGATTCATAATACGCGGTCTTTTCCCCTGTTTCGACGCAGACCTCCATCTCGTCTCCGTCAACGGTCAGCGCGATCGTCTGCGCGAGCTCGGTCGCAGTCTTTTCGTAATGCGTGATCACCGTTCGCTTGATGTAAAAATAGATCGCTCCGATCAGGATCGCCGTAAACACGAACGCCGTCATAATGATGCCCGCGGAGCTTTTCAGAAGCAGCGGGACCTTTTTTTTCTTCTTTTTCATTTCAGTTTCACCTTTTCACGTCAGATCATGCGGAAAAAAGATTTCCTTCGGATTCTCACCGTCCGGCTTAAGAACCATTCCCATGCGCGTCTCCGCATCGGGGCTTTCCGGTACGCGGCATATCGCCGTATCGCATGTAAAATGCTGCATCAGCTGCTGCATGAGCGTCTCGCGGAGTGCCTCCGGTGCCGCAAGCGACTGGATATGCAGCGTTCTGTCTTCGCAGGAACCGAGCACCGCACAGCATACACCGTCTGCCTCAAACTGCTTTGCAAAGCCGCCGCAGAACCGGATTTCCCGGATGACATATTCCAGCGCATCCGTGTCCCACTGCATCGTGCAGCGGATTCCCTCACATGAACGGGTCAGCAGCTTGCTGTACAAATCCGCTGTCAGCTCCTGCATCGGAAGGGTCTGCCTTTGAGCGGAATCCCTGCGCTCCGCCGTGATGCAGTGATACAGCGGAACCGGCTGAAATCCGAACCGTTCATAATAGCCAAAAAGCGCTGCAGTTTCCGGCAGTACGGCAATATATGCCCGCTCCTTTTGGCAGATGCTCTGCACCGTCTCATTCATCCTTGAAAAAATCCCCTGCGAACGGTATTGTTCCTTCACAGCGCAGGCATAGTAATAATAGGCGGGGCGGCTTTTCCGGCGCAGGATCAGCGATGCCGGCAGCAGATGCCCCATGCCCACGACCTGTTCGCCGTCCAGTGCGATCAGGATTATTCCCTTTCCGTACCAATGCGCATAAAACTGCTGCACATATTCCGGGCTGTCGCCCCACACATCGCACCAGAGCGCCGTCAGCTGCGGAATGTGCGATGCCTCCGCAAATTGAAAGGTAATCATGTTTGCCTCCTACACCGTAATGACAAGCACATTGAAGCCCAGATATCTGCGGTAGAAAAACTGCTTCGCCTTCTGCTTCACCATCAGAATGCCGATGGATTCGAGCCCCTCCGTGCTGTCTGCGTTGAGAATCTGCTTCGTCACCATGTCAAAGGGATTGAACGTCTTTGCGTTGTCGCGCAGATGCAGCTCGAAATCGCCGTTTTCCTTTGCGACCAGCGTGAGCTGGATGTAGTTTTCCTCGTCGACGCGGTTTTGCCTGTCAAAGGCGTTCAGGATGATTGCAGAGCAGATCTCCTCGACCGTCAGCGTGACGTAATAGCTCTGCTTCATGTTCGCTTCCCACTTTTCGCAGAATTCCTCGACCGCCTGAATCACTTTCCCGATTTCCTTCGGATCGCTGCCCAGACCGGTCCGGAGAATGCGCGTGTCCTCTGTCTGCTCCATAAATGTGCTGTTTGATTTTTTGATCGCAAGGACCCAGACCGCCATGCTGACGATCTCTGCCGCGGGGTACATCCACCAGATGGCGGACAGCCTCCCGAACAGCGAGAAAACAAACATACACGGCAGCAGAACGGCGAGATTCCGCAGCAGGAACATCAGAAATGTCAGCCTTTCATGTCCGCTCGCCTGCGCAAAGCCGGCGTAAAGTGTATTCCAGCCCGCGAACAGCACGCTGATCAGAAAAATGCGGACAGCAACCGTTCCTTCGTGATTCGCAGCAGCCTCCGTCACGCCGAATGCGCGGCAGATGTCCGGTGCAAACACGCCGATCACTGCAAGCAGCACGGCTGTCAGCGCAGAGCCCCATGACAGCGCGCGTTTCAGCGTGCTTTTGGCAGCGTCAAAATGATGCTCGCCGATGAAGGTCGTGACCAGCGGCTGCATCGTGGAAAGGCTGCCGTCAAACAGTGAGAATGCGACATAATTGACATTCAGCAGCAAATCGAACACTGCCACGCCGAGCGCGCCGTACCCTCGGATCAGAAGCTGGTTTGCAAACAGCAGAAAAATGAATTGCAGAATATATCTGCTGGAGCCGGCAAATCCCAGCCGAAAGCTCTGCATAAGTTCTCTCCGTTGAAATTCCCCTTTGCAGAATTGCAGCACATGGCCCGGATGCAGGAAGTGCCCGAGATAGATCAGGATCGAGAGAAGCTGCCCTGCGACCGTCGCGAGGATTGCGCCGCGCACACCGAGCTCCAGTCCGAGCACAAACACAAAATTCAGGAGAAAATCCGTAACCGTTCCGGCGATGAATCCGACCGAGGCGCGCACCTCGCCGTCATCGACACGGATAAACTCATAGAAGACAAAGTTCAGAAAGAACAGCGGCGCAGCCAGCAGCAGAATCTGTGCGTAGTCAAGCGTATACTGATATACCTCTCCCTGCTCCGGCGCCGCACCCAGAATCCATGCCACAAACGGCGTGCCGATCAATCCCAGAAGCACGAACGGCAGGCTCATGATCAATGCCAGCATTGCAGTCTGTGTAAAATGCGCCCGCGCCTTCTTCGCATTGCCGACACCGAGCATCTGCGCATAGGTTATCGCGCCGCCCGTGCTGAGTGCAATGTCCAGCACGTTATAGACCATAAAAACCGGCAGCGTCAGGCTGACGGCAGCAAGACCGCTCTCCTGCATCCGCTGCCCGATGACGAGCGAATCGACGATATTGCTTAGCGACAGAAAAAAGAGGTTGCCAGCGAGGGAACAAGAAAACGGTAAAACATGCGCTTGACAAAATTGCGGTTTTCCTCAGTCTGTTTCATAAATCGCCTCCCACAGATCAGCCATGCCGCAGGGGTGCATTTTCTGCTTGAATGTGCGCAGACCGGGCAGACCCATGTCTTCCTCGGCATTCAGTGTGACATATTGCCCGGACAGCGCCTCCATCAGCGCATGGCAGGCAAAGAGTCCCAGATCCGGCGTATCTCCGGAAATTCGGAGCAGACAGGCATCGAATACCGTGTCAGAAACCGGCATACCGGCGATAAACGCGGTCGGCATCCCGTTCTGGTGAATCACCAGACCCTGCATACCGCAGTCCCGGAATGCCGCATAAAAATCTGCAATACGTCTCACGCGGTCGTTCAGATCACTTTCCTTTTGTGCAAACCAAAGCTTTTCGATCTCTGCCGCATCCGGCAGCGTTTCCGCCGTCAGCGGCTTCACTTCGATCTCACCGCTTTTTTGCAGCCTGTGCATCTGCTGCCGGTTTTTCTTGAATTTCGTGCCGGAAAGCGCACACTGCTCCGCAATGTCGTAAAGGTATTCCGAGCCGTCGCGGTCATATGTAAACTGAAACTGTCCCGGTGCATATGCTTCGAGCAATTCCTTATCCTGTTCCCGAAGATAATACAGCCGGAAGCTGCCTGTTTCACGCAGACTGTCCAAGAAAGCTTTGATCCGATCAGGATTACCGCACGGCATGAAATACGCATGGTCGCCTTTTGCTCCGTATCTGACAGCATAAAAACCGTCATCCGCCAGAACGGACAGCTTCAGAACATCCTGCCACAGCCAAAGCGAATGAAATGCATGCCACGCTGATACAGTATGTCCGTACCGCATTCGGCTCTGTTCAATTGTATCCCGCTGCGCAAGTGTAATGGGTTCAAAATTCACATTTCACTCTTCTTTCACCTAAGATTCTTGACAATGTCGAAAGCTTGTGCTATAATGGAAATAACAATCATCCGAAAGGGAGGCTTCACACATGAATATCAGAAAATCGGTTGAGGGCAGCGCCGCAGCGCTCGCGCTGGACGGGCGGCTGGATACCACCACCGCACCGGAGCTGGAGGCGGCAATCGAAGCGCTGGATGCTTCCGTGACCGAGCTGACGCTCGACCTCGAGAATCTCCGCTACATCTCCTCTGCCGGGCTGCGCGTGCTGCTCAACGCCCAGAAAAAGGCGAATGCAACCGGCGGCACGATGACGCTCACGCATGTCAACGATGAGATCATGGATGTCTTTGACATGACCGGCTTCATCAGCTTCCTGACCATTGAATAAGGCCTTTGAAAAGCACTGATTCTGAGGAGTCAGTGCTTTTCGCTTTCCTGCAGTTTTTTCTCAGCGAAACCATTTGTCGGCGACGGTCGGCTCGCTGTATCCCCAGTCCTCCGGAACAGCACGCGCCGTCCGGATGAAGCCGTTCTTTTCGAGCACTCTAGCCGAAGCGTGATTTTCGATCATCGTGCTTGCCGTGATGATTTCCGTATCGGTCTGTGAAAACAGATAATCCGTCATCAGCGCGACGGTCTGCGATGCAATTCCCTGCCCCCAGCAATCCTGCATCAGTCTGTACCCGATACAGGTCTTGTGCAGGCTGTCCTTGAAGCCGTAGAATTCCGCGAGCCCGCAGAATCAGCCGTCCGCTTTCCGCGCAATGCCGAGGATCAGGCTTTCCTTCGCCTGAAAGCACGCATGATACAGCGCATCCGTCATTTGTACAAGGTCATCATACTGCCGCTCAAACAGAAAGGTCGGCAGATAACGGTACACCGCGTCGTCACGGATCATTTCACCGAACCGGGGATAATCCGCCGTTTGCAGCATCCGGAGTGCGATCTGCTCATTTCCGAGACGCGGTATCTCATCAAAGAGTTTGATCATTGCGTTCTCGCACCTTCGCTGTCCGTGCATGACGAATCAGCCGGACCGTCTCCGTGATATGCAATGCAGAGCATCGTCAGATCGTCAAACTGCTCCGCCTCCTGCACAAAGCCGCTGACGGCTTCGCGGACATTCGAGAGCAGCTTTTCGGGCTTGGCATCCGGCTCTGCGTTGAGCACTGCGATCATGCGCTCAGTTGTGAACATTTCATGCGCTGCGTTCTCCGCCTCCGGCACGCCGTCTGTGTAGAGAAACAGCAGATCGCCCGGTTGGAGCTGGAGCGTGTATTCCTTGTAGCGGATGCCCTCCATGCCGCCGACCGCAAAGCTGTGCTTGTCCTTATACAGCACAAAATCGCCGCCGTTCTGTTTCAGCACGGGATATTCGTGCCCCGCATTCGCACAGGTCAGCTTGCCGGTTGAGATTTCCAGAATGCCGAGCCAGACGGTCACAAACATCTCGACCTGATTGTTCGAGCAGAGCGCTTCGTTCGTTTTTGTCAGAATCTCCGAAGCAGATTTGCCGAGCATGGCACAGCTCTGCAGAATCGTCTTGGAGATCATCATGAACAGCGCCGCCGGAATGCCCTTTCCGGAAACATCCGCCATGACAAGGCAGAGATGATCGCTGTCAATCAGGAAAAAGTCGTAGAAATCGCCGCCGACCTCCCGTGCGGGCTCCATTGTCGCAAAAATGTCAAACTCATGCCGGTCGGGATAGGGCGGAAAAATATGCGGCAGCATCGATTCCTGAATCTTCGTTGCGAGGGAAAGCTCCGTGCTGATGCGCTCCTTTTCCGATGTTGCCGCTTTCAGATTTGTCATATAGGAAGCCACGCTGTCGGCAAGGCTTTTCACATTGTCCGCCAGCATGCGCAGCTCACCGCCTGAGCGGATCTGTGCCTCGTCAAATACAAGCTCCTCCGGCTCGGCATGCGCCTGCATTTTTCTGACAAAGGACTCGCTGCTCTCTGCGATCTTCTCGATCGGACCGGTCAGATAATACTCCGTGTTGAACAGATAAGCCAGAATGATGGCAACCGCAATGACGGATGCCGTCAGGATCACAATGCGCAGATAATGATTGAGCTCCGTTTTGATTCTGCTGATGTCAATTTCCACGCAGATCAGTCCGGCAGCCTGACGATTGCTGTCGAAAACCACATGATATCCGTTCAGCATATAGCCGTAGCCGTCCGAATCGCCTGTCATCGTGCCGGTATCGCGCTTGCCGGTCTTGACGGCATCCCAGAGAATCTGCAGCGCATCATCGTGAAACGCGCCCTCCTCGCATGGCTTGCCCATATAGGTGTAGATCTCCGACAGCGGCTTCCCGGATGACAGTTCAGCCTGCGTCTTCGCATTGATTGCGTAGTGCAGGCTGTGCATATCGTTGATATCATCGAAATACACAGCATAGAGATATTCGATTTTCGAGCTGTCCTTGACCGTGTTCAGCTCCGAACGGAACAGTTCATACTGCTCCGGCATCTCACGCGCTGCGATCATATCGCCGAAGCTGTATTTTTCGCTCATGCGGTAGGCATATTCCAGCACCGTATCCGTATAGGTGAGATAGCTCTCCATCACGCTGTCGCGGTAGAGCTTATAGCCGATGCCGGCGATCGCCGCCGTCAGGATACACATGAATATGACTGCGGCAAGGGCGACTCTGGTTTTGATACTCATGCCTTTTTTCATTGCATCAGTCCTGCCCTTCCCGCGCAGCGACCGACTTGCAGACGGTCAGAATGTTCATCCCGTCCCTGTATACATACCGCACATCGTCCATCGTCTGCTTGACAAGGAACACGCCCAGCCCGCCGATCTGCCGCTCCTCCGCGGACTGCGTAATATCGGGGTCCTCCCTTGCAAGCGGGTCATACGGCACGCCGCGGTCAATGAATGTGATCGTCACAGTCTGCCGCTCTGCATCGGTCTCGACGCGCAGGACCGCATTTCCGGTTTCCGGCTGATAGGCATAATTTGCGATGTTGACAAAGATCTCCTCCACGGCAAGGTCGATCTGCATCTGAATTTTCGGCGGGCAGCCGATTTCCTCGAGCTGCGCATCGACAAAGCCGAGCACCGCGTCCAGATTGTCGACCAGCGCTTCGATCTCAAGCTCTTTCATGCCGCTGCCTCTTATTCGATCGTCAGAATCTCGTTGAAGCCGGTCACCTCAAAAATTTCCGTCACATCCTCATTCGCGTGCAGGATTCTCATTTCGCCCTGCTTGTTCATCTGCTTCTGTGCTTTCAGCAGCACGCGCAGCCCGGCAGAGGAGATATACGAGACCTCCGCAAAATCAAACACCAGCTCGGTGATGCCGTCCAGTGCGCCCTCCAGTGCCTTTTCCAGCTCCGGCGCGGTTTTCGTGTCGATTCTGCCCTCGATCGCAAGGGTCAGCAGGCTCCCGTTTTTCTTCTGATTGATCGTCATCATCATTCATCCTTTCAGGTTGTTTCGCGCTTCCACGCTTCACTTTTGCGGAAGCTCTCCAGAATCTGCTTATCAATTTTGCCGTGCTCTGCCATATCGGTGAGAATGGCAAACGCCTTCTCCGGCGGCATCGGCGGTTTATACGGTCTGTCCTCGGCGGTCAGCGCATCGTATACATCAATGATCGTGAGCAGCCGCGTCTCCCACGGGATCGCGCCGTCCTTGAGATGATCGGGGTAGCCCGAGCCGTCCAGCAGCTCGTGGTGCCCCGCCGCCCATTCCGGCACGGGCTTATAGTCGCCGCGGAACTCCATTTTTGACAGGAGCTTTCCGGTCCAGCTCACATGCGATTCGATGATTTTGCGCTCGTCGGCGGTCAGCGTGCCGCGCTGCACGGTGATCGCCTCCAGCTCGTTTTCGCTGAGCAGCGGATGCACGCTGCCGTCCGCCGCAGGGCACTGTATGTCCGCAGCTTCGCGGAGCTGCTCTCTCACAGTATCCTCCAGAAAGCCCGCAGTATTCGCGGTGAAGATCAGAACTTCGGCGTTGTCGAGCTGTTCGCGCCGCGACTGGTATTCCGCGGCGTTCTCCGGGTCCTGCAGCGACTGGATTTGCAGCATCAGCCGCGCCGTTTCGATGCGGTGCCGGATATCGGTTTCCGCGCTGCCGAGACGTGTCGGCTTATCCATGACCTCCGGCGGCACGAGCAGCTTGCCGATATCGTGCAGCCAGAAGCTCATGAGCAGCGGCGCGGTGTTTTCGGAGGTGAACTGCGTCAGCGTCCCCTGCTCTTCCAGCCATGCCAGATAGCGCTTTGCATACCGCACCATGCTCTTGGTGTGGTTTGCATTGTAGGCGGATTTTTCTTCGATCGCCGTGACCATGACCTCGACGAACGAGCGCATGAGATTGGTCACCTGATTGGCAAGGCGCTTGTTCGCGATAAACAGCATGGTCGATTCGGTGATATCGGTGATCTGCACGACCATGCCGATCTGTTCGCCCTCGCTGCACAGCAGATCCGCGGTGAGACGCAGATAATACATCTCATCGCCGCGGAAATACGGTACGTTTTTGACGGCTCTCTGTTTCTGACTGACCGCATCCTGCAAATCTGCAAACAGCGTGTCATTATCCTCCTCCTGCAGCATGAGCGCGGCAATGCTTTGATTCAGCGCGGATTCCGGCAGTCCGAGAATCTGCGCTGCTGCGGGGTTGTGCAGCCTGATCTGACCGTCAAAGCCGATCACCAGCACGCCGTCTGACATATCGTTCAGGATGCTGCCGAACATGGCAGCTTCGCTGTTCATAAGCGGATCACTTTCTCCGCAACGATCTCGGTCGAATCGGCTTTCAGCCAGACCCTGACCTCATCTGCAAGCTTTGCGATGATGGATTTTTCGAGCTCGTCCCATTCCTCTTTCTGTTCGGTTTTCTTCGCAGAGACCTGCTGCCGGTACATTTGCAGCGACCAGTAATTGGAGTCGACCGCACCTGCCATGCCGGAGCCGACCCATGCGTCGGTCATGCGGCTGAGGTATTCCGCATCGTCATCGGATGCCTCCTGCAGGCTCTGCCGGAACAGCTCGCGGATCTTTCCGGCGATGCCTTTGGCGGATTCGTTTTTGCCGCTGGATGCCACCGAAAGCATATGCGCCTCCTGCTCCTTGTTGACCTGCTTTTCGGCGGAAAGGCAGAGCCGGCAGAGCAGCCCTTTTTTCGTCCGCTCGCTTTCCAGCCAGAATTTGCCGCGGAACTGCTTGAAAATGCCGTGAATCATGGAGATCATTTCCTCGGTCAGCAGGCGCAGATGCAGTGCATCCTTGCCGGTGATGCCGTAATACGCGGCAAATTTCTCCTCCGATTCGATCGCAGCGTCCATGCCCTGCAGATCGTCCGTAATGGTAATGATATCTGTTTTCATAAGCACACCTCATCCCTGAATTGACATACTGCGCCTTTTATATTATATCACCGGAATTTTATAAAGTCAACTGCCAATCTGGAAAAAATCCCCCTGCACGAGACAGGGGGATTTGAGAAAGCGGGTTATGCTTCGGCGGGCGCCTCCGGAGTTTCCTCCTTGCGTCTGCCCTTGATCATCATGACGACCGTTGCACCGATCACGCCCAGCGCCAGACCGCCGATGCCCGTGAGCGCAAGCTGTCCGGTCGAGAAGGACGATGCCGCGTTCTTGGTAAATGCCTTGGTGTCCTCGTCCCAGAAGAAGTAGATGCCGCCCTTTTTGTCGTCGAAGCAGTATGCGGTATCCGCGAGGTTCATCGCAAAGGTGTAGCAGAAGAAATGCAGCTTCTTGGTCGTGCCGGCGGGCTGCTCCTTGCTGCCGTACTGCAGCTTCAGCGAATCTGCGAGGATCGGGTTGCCCTTCTTCTCGGATTTCACGGTATACAGCGAGAGCCACTGCTTGCCGTAATCGCCGTTCAGATCGTTCGCATCGCCGCAGCCCCATTTCGCGTAGTCGCTGACGCCGTCCTGCCGGTCGCCGATATTGCCGACCTCCTGCCGGTTGCATTTTGCCACTTCATAGTAAACATACTGGTCGAATTCGATCGACTTTTCCTGCTGCCCGTTCTCGTCGAGAATGGGGTTGCCCTTTTCGTCGGTCAGATAGGTGACGATAGCTGCTCTGCGCTGGCATACTGCGGGGACAGATCGCCGTAGGCAAAGGCGATGTTCCTGATCGGCGCGATCAAAGGCTTGTAATCATCGCCGAAGTAAACGTCCTGCTTTGCGGTCGCGTAATAGAGATAGATGCCCGGACCGCCCGTGCCGCTGTTCAGCGAAAAGTTTTCCGCGCCGGATTTCAGATTGTGCCGGATGAGCTTGTACGGGACGCCGGTTTTGGTTTCAAAGACAGGATTGTCGTTTTCGTCCTTGATCGGCATGCCGTTCTCGTCCTCCACCAGCTCGTCATAGGTATACTGCACGAGCTTTTCGACATATTTGCCCTTATCCTTTACACGTTTGTACGCATAGGTGTCGGTGTTCCAGAACTGTCTGACGGGTCGTCGCCGATGTACAGGAACAAATCCCGGATCGCCGAGGATGCGTCGGCGGTGCGGCGGTATCCGATCGCGATCCATGTATCCGTATAGGCGTTGTAGTTGCAGTCGACGTTCGTGGCAGCATTCGCGCCGCTGGTCGAGATCATGTCCGCGTATGCCTCGCGCTTGGAGCTGCCCGTGCCGATGTACAGCCGCTCGATGTACGGCAGCGACGACAGATCGAAGGAGGTGTGGATATACACATGCTCGTCGGTGCGCATGCGGAGCTGGTTGAACTCCGGGAGCTGGTTGTTCACGCGGTCGCTCTTGGAGACGCAGAAGCTCGTGTTCGGGTGCCTTGTACTGCTCCTTCTGCCGGAAGTAGATGTAAATGCCGTCATTCGGATCATCCTGCTTTGTCTTGAGCTTTTCAATATGTCCGTTTTTCACATTGTCTCTGTACTTATGCTTCCAGTCCACGGCATTGCCGCCGCTGAACAGGCAGACAGGCTCCGAGCCGTCGCCGAGCGGGCGGCGTTTCTTCTCGACGGAGATTTTCGTGATCGGCGAGCCGGCGCAGGCGACTGTAGTCGCATAGAGCGCCAGACCGTCCGGCGTGATGCCTTCCGAGTCGCCGACTTTTGTATAACTCGCATCGCCGAAATTGATCTTACTTCTCTTGCCTGTGCCTCGCTGCCGTAGAACAGCTTGACCTCGCTGACATACTGCGTCGAAAGGCGTTCATTCTCCACTTCATCCGCCGCGACCTGCGTCCACGGCTGATTCGTAAAAAGCAGCGAGCCAGTCAGTGCCACTGCCAGCAGCTTTGTGAAGAGTTTTCCTGTTTTCATGTTTCCTCTCCTTCCCGCTTTTTCCGCAGCCATGCCAGTGTGATTACTGCAATGATGCTGACCGCGACAGCCGTGATATACCGCCCGAGGATGCCCTCGGAGAACACCGATGCCTGAAGCTGCGTGCTGACCTGCGTTGTGTCCTTCAGGTAAGCCGTTCCGGAATCGGTCTTGAAATACTGCATGTGGTATTCGCTGATCGGATAATCCTTGTGCGTCAGACTGCCGGTTCCGCTGTTCAGGCATACCCATATTTCAGAGCCGCCGTTCAGTCCCTGATCGTAGATCCACGCGCCCTGTTCCACAACCAGATTATCCTTCGTGCCGGAGCCGTC
>JAEELE010000077.1 GCA_016288755.1 Oscillospiraceae bacterium | reverse complement strand
CCCATGACAGAGAGCACCGGCAGTGCGACCGTCAGTGAGCAGCGCCCGAAGCCGGAGAGATCGTTGATGCAGGCGACACGCGGGACGGTGCGGTTCATCTGCGCCGCCTCCTTTCGTTTTCATTCTCCCGACATTATACCACAATCGCACGAGAAAAGCAAGGCGGCGCGGAGCTGTTTTTCTTTTCGTTCTTCGCTCTTTCTTGTTCGTCCGATTAAGTCTTTTGCTGGGCGATCGGCGCGAATGCGAGAGGAAGTCGTCGATTTGCTGCGGTCTTTCTTTCCTCCGGCTATTCTTCTTGATCGTGGCTATAATTAGTTTTTTTCGCTGGGCGCGGGGCGCGATTTCGAGGGAACAACCCAAAGAGGACAGGGGGAAGTTCGCGATGCTCACATTCCCCCTTTCCCCTTTAGGTTTTTCCCTCGAGCTCCTATTTCCTGATTCTCTTTCCCCCTTGAGGCGCAGCTCTGTATTCTTCGTTTCGCAAAATCAGAACCGAGCACCAGAGAGAAACCGAGCACCAGAGAGGAACCGAGCGCACAGAGAGGAGAGGGTAAGGAAAAAGAGAGCGCGAGAGGAAAAACCTTAGGGAGAGGGGAGACCGGAGCGCAGCGACGACTTCCCGCTCCCTATGGTTGTTCCTCTCGCATTCGCGCCCCGCGCCCAGCTGAATGCACAGTCGGACAAACGGTAAAGAACAGAAAACAAAAATCCCCCAACCGCCCAACGAAATTCACAGCCGGACAAACGGTAAAAAACTGAAAACGAAAATCCCGCAATCATTCCGCATTCCGCATTCACCTCCTCCCTGCTACCTCCTACCTCCTCCCTGCTACCTCCTACCTCCTCCCTGCTGCCTCCTACTTCCTCCCTCCTCCCTCCGCTCTCCTCCCTCCTCGCTTCTCATTTTGCCTAAATTTCCGCGCCTGTTTTTGTGCAGTTGGACGAAATGCCGAAAATTCCGGGGGTTCACAGTTTGAACACAATTTTATGGTATACTCGCCACATAAAACGGCATTCCATACGATTGCGGAAAGGTTGTGTTACTTTGCTCGGACTCAAGGGAATAACCAAGAACTATCTCACAGGCGATTCACAGGTCCACGCGCTGAAGGGCATTGACATCATGTTCCGGCAGAGTGAGTTTGTCGCGGTGCTCGGACCCTCGGGCTGCGGCAAGACCACGCTGCTCAATATCATCGGCGGGCTCGACCGCTACACAGAGGGCGATCTCACCATCTCGGGGCGCTCCACCAAGGAATACAGGGACAAGGACTGGGACCACTACCGCAACCACACGATCGGCTTCGTGTTCCAGACCTATAACCTGATTCCGCACCAGACCGTTCTCGCCAATGTTGAGCTGGCACTGACGCTCTCCGGTATCAGCAAATCCGAGCGCAGAGCGCGTGCGAAGAAAATGCTCGAGCGCGTCGGGCTGGGCGACCAGCTCACCAAGCGCCCGAATCAGATGTCCGGCGGTCAGATGCAGCGCGTCGCGATCGCCCGTGCCCTGATCAACGACCCGGAGATTCTGCTCGCCGACGAGCCGACCGGTGCGCTCGACACCGAGACCTCCGTGCAGATCATGGACCTGCTCAAGGAGATCGCCAAGGACCGCCTCGTCATCATGGTCACGCACAACCCCGACCTCGCCGGGCAGTATGCGACCCGCATCATCCGGCTGCTCGACGGCAGGGTGCAGGACGATTCCGACCCCTTCGACGGCACAGAGGAGCCGAAGCAATCTGCGCCGGAGAAGCAGGCTGCGTCCGGGAAGAAATCCGGCAAGAAGAAATCCGGCAAGGCTGCGGAGAAGCCCTCAGAGCCAATCAAGCAGGCAGAGACGAAGGAAGCACCCGCAAAGAAGGAGAAGAAAAAGCGCGTCTCGATGAGCCTGTGGACAGCCTTCACGCTCTCGCTGAACAATCTGCTGACGAAGAAGGCGCGCACGATCCTGACGGCATTTGCGGGCAGCATCGGCATCATCGGCATCTCGCTGATCCTCTCGCTCTCCGACGGCTTCCAGACCTTCATCAACGACACGCAGGAGAATACGCTTTCGTCCTATCCGCTGACGATCATGTCGCGGTCGGTCGATCTCTCCAGTCTGATCGAGAATGCGACCGGGCAGGCGGAGCACAAGGATACCCACGATCTTGACAAGGTCTATTCGACCGGGCAGCACGCCGAAATGCTCAATGCGATGATCTCCGAGGTCAAGCAGAACGACATGAAGGGCTTCAAGAAGTACATCGAGGAGCACGAGTCGGAGCTCGGCAACTATAATATTGCCTACAACTACAACATTCAGCCGCAGGTCTTCAAGGCGGACACCAGCGAGGATGTCACCGCGGTCAACCCGAACCCCCTGATCGACGCCTACTATCAGATGCTCGGCTACGACATGAACACCATGTCCTCCTCCTATTCGCAGATCATGTCCATGAGCACCGACGGCATGGACGTCTGGACGCTGATTTACGGCGACACCGACCTGCTCAACGCACAGTACGACTTTGTCGCGGGACACTGGCCCGAGAACATGAATGAGGTCGTGCTGGTCGTCGACGAGTACAACGAAATTCCCGGAATGACGCTCTACGGGCTCGGTCTGCGCGACCCGGACGAGATCTCCGAGATGGCAGCGCAGATCATGGCAGGCGAGCCGATCAAGGCGGAGAGCCAGAGCTTCACCTATGACGAGCTGATGAACATGCAGTTCCGCGTCATCCTCAACACCGATTACTATGAGTATGACGAGACCGACAAGTGCTGGAAGGACCGCACCCGCGACGACGAATACATGGCGGGCAAGGTCGAGGACGGCATTCCGGTGCACATCAGCGGCATTGTCCGTAAAAAGCCCGGCTCCGTCGCCGGCGCACTGATGACCGGCACGGTCTGCTACACGCAGGAGCTGGTCGACACGCTGCTCGAGCGCAACGCAGACAGCAAGATCGTCAAGGAGCAGCAGGCAGACGAGAAGACCGACGTCTTCACCGGCTATGAGTTCGAGGACAAGGACGAGGTCACGATCGACGACGTCTACGCCTATATCGACAACATGAGCGAGCAGGAGTTCGCGCAGCTTCAGGCGATGTTCTCCCGCTTCTACGGCAATTCCTTCGACGGCAAGGATATCGCGCAGGCGCTCGCAGCCATGAGCGACGACGAGCTGGTCGCGGCAGTCGCACCGACGATGCTCGAGGGCATCACGCTTGACGACGCAAAGGCATTCGCAGCGACCGAGCAGGGGCAGGGCGCGATCCTGATGGCGCTGGCGCAGTCGACCGGCGCGGAGCCGAACCCGGCAATGCTCCAATCCCTGACCGACGACCAGCTGCTCGAAATTTACAAGGGCATCATGCAGTCGCAGCTCACCGCCGATGCCATCCGCGAGAACATCAACAATATGAACGACGAGCAGCTCAACGCGCTCGCGCAGTCCTTCAACCCCGCAAAGGACGTCGAGAGCATGAAGAAGGCAATGGCGTCGATGGATCAGGACCAGCTTCTCAGTATTTTCAAGCAGCAGATCCTCGCGCAGTCGACGAACAACACCTACGAGGGCAATCTGCAGAAGCTCGGTCTGCGCGACCCGGATTCCCCGGAGATGATCAGCATCTATTCGTCGTCCTTCGAGGCGAAGGAGGAGTTTGAGGATTTCATCGCGCGCTACAACGACAGCGTGCGCGAGAATCCCGGCGATGAGGACGCGATCGAGTACACCGACTATATCGGCTTGCTGCTCGCCGGCGTGACGAAGATCATCAACATGGTCTCCTATGTGCTGATCGGCTTTGTGTCGATCTCGCTGGTCGTTTCGTCCATCATGATCGGCATTATCACCTATATCTCGGTGCTGGAGCGCACGAAGGAGATCGGCATTCTGCGTTCGATCGGTGCGTCCAAGCGCGATATCAGCCATGTGTTCAACGCGGAGACGTTCATTGTCGGTCTGATCGCCGGCGTGCTGGGCGTCGTGATCACGATGCTGCTGGATATCCCGGTCAATCTGATCATCGAGAAGGCATCGGGCGTGCCGGATATTGCGTTCCTGCGACCGGTCTATGCGCTGATCCTCATTGCGATCTCGGTGCTGCTGACGCTGATCGCCGGCATCATCCCCTCGCGCCTCGCCGCCAAAAAGGACCCGGTCATCGCACTGCGCACGGAGTGAGCGCGGAGCAGAGGCAGGAGGGAGCAGGCCGAATCAGGAGTGAGAAGTGCGGAGTTGTTCCGGCACTCCTCACTCCTAACTTTTCATTTCTCACTTCTCATTTCTCACTTCTCATTTCTCATTTTGAGATTGACTTTTCCGGCGGAATCCTGTATAATAATGCTATCTCAATATCAAGAAGGAGGCATGTGATATGGAGGACGAAGTGAAGCGCCCCGAAGAGGAGGACGACGGTTTTGTCGAGCTCGAGGACGACGAGGGCAACAAGCTCCGCTTTCAGTATCTCGAGACGGTATTCTGCGGCGGAAAGGTCTATGATCTGCTGCTGCCCGCTGACGACGAGGACGGCGGCGTCGTGATCCTCGAGGTCATCGACCCGGAATCGGAGAACCCGAGCTATGAGCCCGTCACCGACGACGAGACCGGCGAGCGCGTCTTTGCACAGTTCAGAAAGGAATTCGGCGGCAAATACGAATTCGACGGCGAAGACTGACAGCCGCTTTCGGAAGGGGGAGGCTGACAACATGATCCGACACCTGCTGCACCGCGTCTGGGATGCCATGACGCGGACGACAAGGCAGTTTGCGGCGGACCACCTCGCCGCCTATGCCGCACAGGCGACCTTCTATCTGATGCTGGCGGTCTTTCCCTTCACCATGCTGATCTGCATGGCAACACGTCTGCTGCCGGTGAAGGAGGAAACGCTGCTCAAGGCTGTGCGCATCCTGCTGCCCGAATCCTATCACGCCATCGGCACCGACTTCATCGACAGCTACTACAACGAGAACATCGGCGCGGCGAAGATCGTCCTGATCGTCTTTCTGATCTGGACGGCATCCCGGCTCATTCAGGCACTGATCAACGGCTTCAACACGGTCTACCGCAACAGGGAATCGCGCAGCCAGACCGTTCTGCGCTTTGTCGGCTGCCTGTATACAGTCGTGCTCTGTGCCATGCTGGTCGTGCTGCTGGTGATGTACGCACTGAGCACGCGGCTGATCGCGATGGTGCTCGCCAAGCTCCCGACCCTGCCCTCGCTCGGGCTGATCGCCGATCTCACGCGCAATCTGGCGTCGCCGCTGCTGCTGCTCCTGATGTTTCTGGTCTCCTATGTGCTGCTGCCCTCGCACAAGGTCCGTGTGCGCGACCAGCTCCCCGGGGCGCTGCTCACGGCGGCATTCTGGCGCGCAATGGCGTCGCTCTATTCGATCTTTCTCGAGCTCTCGCTCAAGCGCTATGCGGTCGTCTACGGCAGCCTTTCGGGCGTCGTGATGATCCTCGTCTGGATCTATGCCGGTGTCTACTGCTGGTTCATCGGCGCCGAGCTCAACAGCTGGCTCGCAAGACGCAAACGCGCAGGACAGTCCCTGCCGCACCCGAAAGAGCTGATCGCAGCCGTCAACACCGTGCGGAAGCACACGATCGCCGTCGAGAAGGACGACCGCAGCGAGATCAAGCCGCAGAACAAATGAAATCCCGGGCGTCCGCATCCGGGATTTTGTTGATTTCACCGGAATCGGGCGGTTTCCTTGACAAATGCCGCCCAAACGTGCTATAATACGGAATATGAAGCCGTATGCAGGCTTTAATTTAACGGAAAGGTTCGTTTTGTATGTACCGACGCGCACTGCTCGTAAACGTACTTCGACTTACGGTCTTGGCATTCCTGCTATAGGCCTTCTCGTTGTGCGCGGGCATTTTTGCGGATGGGTACGGAAAAACGCGGAAATTGTTCAGTGAACGGTGAGAGGCACAGCCTTTCGCCGTTTTTTATTGCCCGGAGCCCGGGCAGGCGAGCTGCTGAAGCATGCCTGCTGACGGGTTTTCGGACACGGCATCCGTTCATCCGAACAGCCCTTTGTCAGAGCACGGAGCCGCTGCAGGGAGCCTGCGAGTGAGAAACTGCTTCTCATTCCGCATTCATATTTAAGAGGAGGAACGACGAATGGAACAAATCAGTGAGATCGCGGCACGCATCCGGGAGCTTCGCGAGGTATGCGACTACACGTCCGAGCAGCTCGCCGCGGAATTGAACCTTGACCCCGCCGTATATGCGGGCTACGAGGAAAACGGCGACTTCCCGATCAGCGTGATCTATGAGATCGCGAACAAATTCGGGGTAGACTTCAACGAGCTGGTCACCGGCGAGCCCAGCCGCATCGACACCTTTCAGGTCGTGCGCCGCGGCAAGGGCAAGAGCATCAGCCGTTACCCGGGCTACCGCTTCAAGGACCTTGCGTTCCGGTTTGCGGATAAGATCATGCAGCCGCTGCTGGTCACGCTGGAGCCCTCCGACGAGCCCGCAAAGCTCGTATCGCATTCCGGGCAGGAGTTCAATCTGGTGCTCAAGGGCAGTGTAGCGGTCGTATTCGAGGACAGAGAGATCATCCTCAACGAGGGCGATTCGATCTATTTCGACCCGACCCATCTGCACGGTCAGCGCTGCGCCGGCGACACCAAGGCGCGCTTCCTGACCATGATAGCTGAGTAGAGTGAAGTAGGAAGTAGGAGGTAGGAAGTAGGAGGTGCCGAAAGCCCCCCACGCTGTGCGCTACAGTACGGCGTCGGTGTGCCTTCGTTTCTATACTTCCTCCCAATACAGCGGCAGGAACAAAGGGACGGAACCCCTCCTCCCTCCTACCTGCTCCCTCCTACCTGTTTATGAAATAAACCATAAGGAGATATAAACCATGCTGTTGGACCGATTTTTGCCTCGCATCGAATTTGATTCCTACGAGGATTTCGTGACGAATTACCGCGTGAATGTGCCGGAGCATTTCAATTTCGGCTGGGATATCGTCGATGAATGGGCAAAGCAGGAGCCCGAAAAGCTCGCGCTGCTCTGGCTCTCCCACGAGAAGGAGGAGAAGCGCTTCACCTTCACCGATATCTCAAAGCTATCCAATCAGACCTGCCACTACTTCCGCAGCCTCGGGCTCAAAAAGGGCGACGTCGTGCTGCTGATCCTTCGCCGCCGCTGGGAATACTGGGTCATCGCGACCGCCCTGCACAAGCTCGGCGTCATTCTCATTCCGGGCAACCTGCTCTTCACCACGCACGATATCGCCTACCGCGGCAACATGGCGGGCATCTCGGCGATCATCGCCTGCGACGACGAATACATCCGCACGCAGATCGACGGGGCAGCAGGGCAGATTCCGACGCTCAGAAAGCGCATTGCCGTCGCAGAGCCGCGTGAGGGCTGGGATTTCTTCACTGAGGAGATCGCAAAATACCCCGACACCTTCGAGCGCCCGACCGGCGATCAGGCGACCAAAGCGACCGACACCATGCTGATCTACTTCACCTCGGGCTCGACCGGCATGCCGAAGATGGTCTGCCACAACTATGCGCACCCGCTGGGGCATATCGTCACCGCGAAATACTGGCATCAGGTGCAGGAGAACAAGCTGCACATGTCGATCTCCGATTCCGGCTGGGCGAAATTCGGATGGGGCAAGATTTACGGGCAGTGGATCTGCGGCGCCGTGCAGTTCGTCTACGACTTCACCGGCAGATTCAACGCGAAGGACATTCTCTCCGTCATCAGCAAATACCAGCTGACGACCTTCTGCGCACCGCCGACCATGTACCGCTTCATGCTGCAGGAGGATATGACGCAGTATGACCTGTCGAGCATCCAGAATTTCTGCAACGCGGGCGAGCCGCTCAACCCGGAGGTCTTTAACCGCATCTACGAGCTGACCGGCAAGAAGATGCGCGAGGGCTTCGGGCAGACCGAGGGCACCGTGCTGATCGCAAACTTCCCGTGGATCGACCCCAAGCCCGGCTCCACCGGAAAGCCCTCCCCGCTCTACAATATCAAGCTCCTCAGACCGGACGGCACCGAGTGCGACGACGGCGAAGAGGGCAGCATCATGGCATGCGATATCGACAGGGCACACCCGACCGGGCTCTTCTGCGGCTATTACAAGAACCCCGAGCTGACCAAGGCAGTGCTCGGCGGCAAGAACTACGACACCGGCGACGTGGCATGGCGCGATTCCAACGGCTATTTCTGGTTCGTGGGAAGAAACGACGACGTGATCAAGTGCTCGGGCTACCGCATCGGACCGTTCGAGGTCGAGTCGGCGCTGCTGACGCATCCGGCGGTCGTGGAATCGGCGATCACCGGCGCACCCGATCCGATCCGCGGGCAGGTGGTCAAGGCGACGGTCGTGCTCGCGAAGGGCTACACGCCTTCCCCCGAGCTGACGAAGGAGCTGCAGGATCACGTCAAGCGCGAGACTGCGCCCTACAAGTACCCGCGCGTGATCGAATATGTTGACGAGCTGCCCAAGACCTTAGGCGGCAAGATCAAGCGTGCCCTGATCCGGCACACGGATGAAGAGGCTGCAAACAAAGCAAAGCAGTAATTCCCGACAGCAAAGCATGGTGACAGCCAAAATCTTTGCTGCGATTGATATCGCATGCACACCAACGGAGGATATCTATGAAAATCTGTTTTTCCACACTGGGCTGCCCGGATTTTGAATGGGCAGACGTCTACTCGATGGCAAAGGATCTGGGCTTCGACGGCATTGAGCTCAGAGCGCTGGGCATGCCGATCGACCCGTTCCGCTCCAAGCCCTTCACCGGCGCACAGCTCGAAAAGACCGTGAAGAAGCTGCGTCAGCTCCATCTGGAGATTCCCTGCGTCAGCGCGAACTGCTGCCTCAATGAGCGTGAGCGCGAGGCGGAAAACCGTGCGGAGATTCTCGCGTGCATCGAGCTGGCAGAAAAGCTCGGCGCCTCCTATGTCCGCGTGCTGGGCGACCGCTATGCAGAGGCGACTGCCGCTGTCGATGACAGCTATCTGGCAGAGCAGCTCTCCGCACTGGCGCAGGATGCCGAACAGCATGACGTCACACTGGTCGTGGAGACAAACGGCGCATTCAGCGATACCGCCAGACTGCGCGCCCTGCTCGACCGCGTCGGGCACAGATGCGTCGCGGCACTGTGGGATATGCACCACCCCTACCGCTACGGCGGCGAAGCCCCGGAGACGACCGTCGCGAACCTCGGAAACTATATCAAGTATGTGCAGACCAAGGACAGCTCCATGAAGGACGGCAAGCTCCGCTATGAGCTGATGGGCAGAGGCGATCTGCCGCTCGATGCGATGATCGCGGCACTCGGCAGCATCGGCTACACCGGCTATATCTGCCTCGAATGGGTCAAGCGCTGGATGCCCGAGCTCTCCGACGCCGGCATCGTCTTCCCGCAGTTTGCGGACTACATGGCAAAATACCGCACCAAATACAAGCACGAGCTGCAGGTCAGCCGGCGCGGCAAGGGCTACTACCCGTGGCCGAAGGAGCGCCTGATCGACTACACCTTCCCGGATGTGCTCGACCGCATCTGCGAGCAGTTCCCGAATCAGTTCGCGTTCCGCTACACCGAGCTCGACTACACCCGCACCTATCCGCAGTTCCGCGACGATGTGGACACCTTTGCCCGCGCGCTGATCGCAATGGGCGTCGGCGTCGGCGACAAGGTCGCGATCTGGGCAACGAATGTCCCCGCGTGGTACATCACCTTCTGGGCGACGACCAAGATCGGCGCGGTGCTCGTCACCTTCAACACCGGCAACAAGATCCACGAGACCGAATATGTCTTAAAGCAGTCCGACACGCACACGCTGGTCATGATCGACGCCTACAAGGGCACCGACTACAACGAGATCATGCGCAAGCTGATCCCCGAGCTGGAGACCTCCGAGCCCGGCAAGCTCAATTCCGCGAAATTCCCGTTCCTGAAGAACGTCATCACGATCGAGAGCCGCCAGCCCGGCTGCTGGACATGGGATGAGGCGGTCGCACGCCACACCGAGGTGCCGCTGACCGAGGTCGAGCGCCGCAGAAGGGGCATCCGCAAGGACGACGTCGCGAACATGCAGTATACCTCCGGCACGACCGGCTTCCCCAAGGGCGTCATGCTGACGCACTACAATGTCGTCAACAACGGCAAGGCGATCGGCGACTGCATGGACCTCTCCACCGAGGACAGAATGATGATCCAGGTGCCGATGTTCCACTGCTTCGGCATGGTGCTGGCAATGACCGCATCGGTCACGCACGGCGTCACGATGTCCCCGATCACGGCGTTCTCGCCGCGCAAGGGTCTGCACTGCATCAATCAGGAGAAGATCACCTGCTTCCACGGCGTCCCGACGATGTTCATT
>JAEELE010000076.1 GCA_016288755.1 Oscillospiraceae bacterium | reverse complement strand
GTCAGGCTGTAGAAAAAGGTGTCTCCGACGGATTATATTGGGGACTCTGTCCCCAAACCCCTGCTTAAGGGGCACTGCCCCTTAAGAATCCCATTATGACGGAAATAACGCATCAGCGTGGAATTCGCACAAAACGGGATTCCAAAGGGATAGTATCCCTTTGGCAGGGGTGCGGGGACAGCGTCCCCGCAAAAATGTGCCGCAGGCACATCAAAAGCACTTTATCGACAAACTGACAGGAGGCAGCGACGAGCTGCCTCCTGTTTTCACTGAAAATGAGAAATGAGAAATTGCGGTACCCCATACGCCGACGGGTTTTCGACCCTCCGCGGAAGCGGACCGCTTCATTTCTCATTTCTCACTTCTCATTTCAAATTTACGAAAAGAACGGTTCTGTCAGGCGGTAGCTGCCGTAAACCGCAAACACCTTCGGCACCGGCGCATAGACCAGATCGCGCAGCTGCAAGCCGCTTTTCAGCCGGATCGTCACCAGACAGAGCCCCTCCGACCACAGCGCCATCGCCTGCGTCTCGGTCTCCTTGTCAGCAAACCGAATCTCGCCGTTTTCGAGCGATATGCCGCCGCTCTCGCCGTATTTCTCGAGATACACATCATAATACGCCTGTGCCATGCCCGCGCGCCCGATATCTTCGCCGAGCGCGGTCAGCTTCGCATAAAACGCGGCTAGGTCGTCTGCTGCGGTGATCTCGTCGATCGGCGTGCCGTCGCCCTCGGTGATGCGCACGCTGCTGAGGTCGTCCGCAGATGCGATGCCGTAAGCCGCACAGACCGCCGCCGCAGAGGGGGCGTCATCGAGCGACTGAAACCCGCTCAGCTCGTAGACCGGGTCGCCGGGGCGGTCGAGCATGAGCAGCGCCGGGGGCTCGTGCTCCGGCACCAGCGTGCAGCTATATGCCTCACAGTAGAGCGTTCCGGCTTCGGTCTCAAATTCCACATCGCCGACGGATTCGCCGCGGCACGACGCATCCGGGGCGGTCTGATCGGTATACCGTGCGAGCACTTCGGCGCTGCATCTCGTGTAATATGCGCCGTCGTACAGAAATCCGGTGTATGCCTGATCCTCGGCGGCACTGTCCATCGCGTCGCCGATGCGCTTCCAGATCAGCGCCCAGCCGCCTGCAAACGCCAGAATCAGCAGGAGCATCAGCAGCTTGAAGCCGTGTTTTTTCAGTATTTGCATGATTTCCCTTCCATTCAGAGCAGTATTCCCGCGCATGTGCGCACAGCTATATTCTACCACACTGCGCCGCAAATTGCAACGGTGTTTTGCATTTTCGCGGCAAAAAACGGGCGGCATCGGAGGAATTGTCCTCTTTTGCCGCCTTGTCTGTTCTACGGTTCCGCTGCCGTGGTTACTGCCGGGTTCTCTGCCCAATCACGTTCGGAGGTCGCGCCGCCGTACTGCTGAACGGCATCCGCAAGGACATCCAGCCGGAATGTCATTGTGTCGGTGCTGTCGTAAACAGATTGCGGGATTACGACCCTTGTAATCAGGTCGGGCGTGGTTTTGTCCGCGCGGAGCAGCCCCTTGTAGTAGAAGCAGGTCTCCTCAGGCTTTCCCGATTCGGTGTGGAGGATCCAGTCCTGCTGCCAGTTTTCTGCCAGCTCCAGTGTCAGCAGCGTGTTGGCAGGGCCCTCGTTGTCCTGAAACAGCAGTGCCGTTCCCGCGGCATTGAGCAGGATGCTGCTGTAGTCGGAAAACTCGGGCTGCCCGCCGATGACACAGCCGGATTCATCCAGCCACATCGGCACGAACCGCACGCGGAGATATTCGTCGTTCCTGTTCCGGACGTCGTGGACAGCGGCAGGCTTTTCCGCATAATAGACATCCCCGCCGCCTTCCGTCCAGAGATACGAGTTTTCAAGCCGGTCGCCCTTGCTGCTGCCCTCCTTGATCTGAATTGCGGCGCTGCCCGGCTGAAAGACATTTTCGCGGCTGCCGCTCAGGTAGATCGCAGCGAGCACGAGCAGCGGCATCAGAAACAGTGCGGCTATGGAAACGCCGATGATGATGCCGGATCGCCGGTTCCTGTTCATGACACCGCCTCCTTTCGTTCAGTCTCTCCGGAAAATACTGTTCTCGGCATACGCCTGTGCGCTGAGGTATGCGTATTCGGTTTCGCAGTTGGTAAAGCTCGCGAGCGGGCGATATTTGGTCACGCCGTTCTCCGTATAGCTCGGATCCTTGAAGCGATCCGCATGCACCTCATCAACTGAGAAGATCACATAGCCGTCGGTCTGCTTCTGGCGGATTGCATCGCCGATGCCGTTCTGATAGATGTTCGACTGCTCCCAGAAGTCGTAGTCTGTGCCGGACCACGAGCTGACCTCGGAGATGCGGTAGACGCCCTTCTGCCGGACATGAACCGTCTGCTTGCCTTCAAAGATCGCAGCGGGATAGGTATAGGTCTGTGTGTCGCCGTTCTGATCGGTGTAGGTTCTTCTGACCGTGTTCGTTTCCGCATCATAGTGCTTGCCGACGCCGGCGGAAAGGTTGCCGGAATAGGGATAGGCTTGCAGCGCATCCGCGCTTTTGCAGTTGACGGTCACATAGAAGCTGTCCGCAGGTACAGCAGAATCAGAATAGGGCTCGTCGAAATGCTCGACCAGAAATACGAATTTCTGATTCGGATCGTTTTCTGCACCGTGAACATTTTTGTCCAGCAGCGCAATTTTCTCGATGTCGAAGTAGTAGTCCGTGATCGAGCGCTTGTTCATCACCTTGAGCGTATAGGTCACTTCATCAACCGCCGTGTCCGGGTCATACAGATCCTCCGGGTTGTGCGTCAATTCTGCGGTCTGTCCGCCGCTCAGGAGCACCGGACCGTCCATCGCGGTAATCTGGAAGCGGAAGTAGTTGATTCCGGTTTCAATCGGCTCATAGCCCTCCGGAGGAATGTCCTCGACAAGATAGTAGATGCCCTCCGGGAGCGTGCTGTCGATCTTCGGAATCACGCCTGTATGAAGCTCGCCGTTCACCGTCATATCCTGTGAAACGAGATAATCGGGGTTGCCGTCATTGTCGCTGTCGTCGCCGTAGCCCGGAATCGGGGTGAAGTCCATCATCGGACCGCTGAAGCTGATGACCTCCTTGTGGAGCGAGAAGCTCGCACCGTTGAGGAACACACCGGTGTCTCTGTCCTGCTTGAACGCCGCGAACGTATAGGGCTTGTTGAAAATATCAATCTCTGCGACGATATTCTCCTCATTGTTTACGCTCAATGTCTTGTTCTTGTACTCTGCCCAGCCTGCGTGATCGGTACGGGTCGTGTCAATGTCGCTGTCGTTGGGGTTTAACCACTCGACAATGCCCTTCTCGCCGTCGCCTGTCATTCTGACTTTGAAGCTGATGGGCCGCGCCATCCCGATAAAGCCGGTCGGAGCCTTGATCTGTGTCAGCGTATAGGTTTTTGTCGGGTCGACGGCGTACATGATCGTGACATTGCCGCCGGGCTTCGAGGTAAAGGTTCCGATTGCTTCGGACTCGCCTTCGCAGCGCAGCTCAAACACGCCGCCGCCCAGACCGACATCGCCGTTTTCCGCATCGTCATCCGAATCGACAGTACCGGTATTCCAGTGATTCAAATTGATGACCAGACCGCCCTTGCGGTTGTTGTTGATTGTGTCAATTCGGACATTCGCAAATTCGCTGTCCGGATACGGCTTCCCGTATTTCGGGTCGCCGCCCGTTGCCTCGTTGTAGTGAACCACATAAGTGTCGCTCAGCACGGTGGAGCCGTTCGCCTTGCTGATCGGTTGGATGATCTGCGAGTTGCCGTCCATGAAATCCCAGTGTTCGCTGAGCAGATTATCTTCGACATTCGTGCGCTTGGTCAGCATTGTCCCTGCCGGCATCTCGACCTCGAAGATCTGATAGTCCGCGACGGTTTTCCCCGGCTGGAGCTTTTTGAAGAGATAATCCTCCGTCAGCCCGTTTGCGGAGTGGATTTGCCGCACCGTTCCCGGAACATAGCTGTAGATTCCGGGGGTGTCTCCTGTCACAAACACCGCGACGTAGATATCCGCATGGTCCTCGAGCTTCACAAAGTCGGTGTCGTTCCAGACCTTGTTTGCACGCAGACCGAAGGCGCGGCGGTTGTTGATATCCATTTTCGCCATTTCGCCCGCACGGATCTTTCCGATGCTGTTCTCCTTCGGCGTTCTGCCGTCGGAGATCACATATTCGTCCGGAGCGACATCGAAATAGGAGTTTTGAAAGTGATCGCCCTGGACATTGAGATAGTTGATGTTGTCATAGCCGAGCGGGATCTCATAGTCGCGCTCATCGACCCAGAAGTATGTGCCGGCGGGAATTCCCGGAACGACCACGATGAAATCCGAAGGGATGCAGTCGATTGCGCCGTAGGGCGAGGTGTGGAAGACCACATCGCGCTTGACCGCATCCGTCAGCGCAGCCATGACGGCAGCATCATTGACGTCGATGCCGTCCGCCCCGTACGGTTCTTCGGTATAGCGGACATACTTCTGATTCGGCGCATCCCATTTGCAGAGCCGGTTTGCGGAGTCGGTCACATAGTACTTGACCAGATTTGCCGGCTCGAGGATGTTGGTCGCGCCGTTCGAGAGATAGAGGCGGAACTTGAAGACCGTTTTGTCGATCCGGTCATCGTCCAGCTCTGAGTTCAGATTCTTGTTGAAATAGAGCTTGTTCGCGCTGTTGTCCGCGTTCCCGGTTTCGTCGTAATTCTCGTCAAAGAGCACCTTCTTGAACTTGAGCTGCCGGATATTGCCCTCCTTGACATGGTTGTCATAATTGACAGACACACGCTGCTCTGCGGTGGCAGCACCGGTGACATACTTTTTGAGTGTTCCGACGATCGTCTCTCCCTCTGTAGGCACATTGTTGATCTTGATCTCGTCATAGATGGACGAATCCGCAGCGCACTCGATGATCTTATACCAGATCGCATCGCTTGGGAAGTGGATTTCGACCGCTCTGCCCGGGCTCAGGAAGAAGACGTTTTCAAATTCCTCGGATGAACCGGGCGGCGTATAGCTGGGGACAAAGCTGACCTTCTGCGTGGAATTCTGGTAGGTGCAGCCGATCTCCGAGTCGTTTCCGAGCGGGAGCCAATGGACATCCTCCGGGCATTCGGGGTCATCCGGGCTGCACGGTTCATAGGTGCTGTAAAGCACCTGGAAGGGGAACTGCACGAGCTTGTAGTCGATGTCGGCGAGGTCATTCGGGTCGCCGCTCAGCTCCTTGGAAAAGAGCACATTGCCCTTCTGCACGGAGGAGAGGTTGAAGTGCATATAGAGGTTCGATGCACCCGCGCCGCGCTCCATGTAGAAGATGCGCATCGTGTGGCTGGTGTAGTCCCTGAAGATTTGCTTCCCGTTCTTCTCCTCGAAAATCTCGTTGAGCTTTGCGGTTTTCTCCTCCGCAGTCATCTCCCCGCGTGCGATCCGTTCGTCGTAATGCGCCGCGAACAGATCATACAGCGAGGTCTTTATTTCCTCTCCTTTGTCATTCTTGTCATATTCCACATAGCCGGTGCGGAAATTGACCAGACCGTGCTGTGCGGAGTGAACGCCGCCGAGGTCGATGACCAGCTCGCCGTCCACATAGAGCCAGAAGTCGTCGTCACCGGTGAACTCGAAGATGATGTCATGCCCCCAGGAATCCAGACCGTTCGGTGTCTGCACGAATTTTGCCGTCAGCTCCATGCCGAAGTAGTAGTCCGGATTCGTACCGCCGTTGAGATTCTTCACCTGATACAGCGGCTCATATCTCCGGGGATCGTTCGGTGAAAGAAGTCCGGTTTGAGACTGATTCAGTCGCGCATCAAAGCCGTACTCATTCAGAGTACCGGTGAGCTGATCCGGTCTGATGTAATTATACGGCATAAACTGCCCGTGCAGATGCGTAGTGGAAGTCTGACCGTCAGAACCGAGCTCCTGAAAAACGGTAAAGGTATTCACACCGCCGTCCATTGTCTGCGTACCGTTATACACGCCGGCTGCCGACTGCCCGCCGTTGAGCGTCGCATAATTCTGTGTGGAGTCATACTCAAAATAACCGGTCGCATCGTGAACGCTCTTGATGAACAGATTGTCAACCGGGACTGCGCCGGAAAAAGCCTGACTGAACTCCGGATTCTGTGAGCCTGCAAGTATGACGGTCGGATAGCCTTCATCGCCGCCCACCAGATTTGTGGACAGCAGCTTCTGCTGATCTTTATTTTTATTAAAGAAGGTCTGCGTCACCCAGCTTGCATATGCAGAACCCTGGGTTCCTGAGATTTCGTCATAGTTGATCATCTTCATTTCAATGCCGTAGTCGTCATTGTCGATGGTCTCAACGGTGTGCAGCGTCTTTGTGGTAGTCAGCTGATCCAGCTCATCCAGTGTAGCGAAATAGAACGAGACTGCATCCGCCATGACGCCGGAGGTCAGCTCGACGTGCTTGGTGTCGGGGTTGCTCGGGTCGTCGTACCAGAGCCTGCCGATCAGAGAGGCATAGTCCATGTAATACCCGTCCCACGCGAGAATATCGGAGTAGTACTCGCCCGCTTCATATTCATAAACGGGGTTGCCGCGCTCATCCAGCACCGGGTCTCCGGTTTCGCTGTCATACACCTGCTTGTATTTGGGGCTGCCGTCCGCGTTAAAGACCGGATTTCCTTCGCCGTCGGTCTCCTGAATGCGCTTGTTGTCGCGTCCCTGCATCAGAATACCGATGGTGCTGTCCTGAAGCGTCTGCCCGGAAATCTGCGGCGCGATATACTTCCCGGAATAGGTGTTCTGAAGCTCGTAGTAGCCGTTTTCGCCGTTTGCATCCGAATAGACGGAATACTTCCACAGCACCTTGTTGGTGGCGTCGCCCAGCCACATCAGCTTATCGCCGGAGGCGTAGCAGGGAACGAGATTGCCGTCTGCATCCAGCAGATAGAACTCGTATTTCTTCGTGACATCGTTCCAGAGACGGGTATAGACGATCAGCTCTGCGTTGTCGTGGGCATTGACCCGGTCGGAGACGCTGATGCGGGTCGCCGTATAGGTAACATTGTCCGATCCGGAAAAGATCGTTTTTTCGACAAACTGAAGCTTTACACCGCCTTCGCCGATATAAAAGCCGGTATCCGGGTCACAGCAGAGATAGCCGTTCGCGCATTCCAGCTTGAAAATGTTGTGGGCAGTTGTAACGATCCGGAACTCTGTGCCGGGGTCGGAGCTGTCTGCGGTCAGTGTCAGCGTACCGTTGTTGTTGCAGAGATAGACGGTGCTGCCGTTTACCTCTGCGGAAAGCCGGTAGTTGTCCTCACTCACGTGGTCGAACGTCCACTCCGTGATATCCTCTTCCGCGCTGATATACAGGGTGCGGTCATTGTCGTTGTTGTCTGATTCGCGTGTTGTGACCCTGAACATATGCGCGAAATTCGGATCCTCCGCCATCAGACCGCAGCCTGTCGTACCGTCCGTCTGATACATGACCGCATGCGAACTGCCGTCGAGCCAGCTTTCCGCAAACCCGACATAATGCCAGAAGCTGATGTTTGTCGCATTCGTATACAGAGCGAAGCCGCCTCCGCCCTCTTCGCCCTGCATATTCCATTTGTTTCTGTTCGTGGTGCCAACGGAGGTCACAACAAATAATCCTGTACCGGCCTCATCAATCTTGTATTTTGTTGCCTGACTGAAATTCGTTGTCAGGTTCAGACTACCCTCCTGCGGAGTGTATATATAATACTTGTCTCTGCCCTTTTTGCAGTAAACATAAAACTGATTTGTTGTTCCGGCGACCGGCTCAAAATAATACGGAACTGCCTCCAATTCATCAATCGCCTTGTTGATGTCGGTCGGCAGATTGGTACCCTCCTTGGTTTTTTTGATACCGGTTCTGCTCTCATTTGCTTTTGGCTTATAATCGCTGTCCTTAAAATAGAAGCCGCAGGTCTCGTCAAACCCTTGTCTCGTTTTGTTGTATCCCATGTAAAGCCCGCTTGTGCCTTCCCCGAAGCTTGCAAGCTGGGAAACATCCGTGATCCGCTGCCAGCCGGTTTCATCGGTCACCGGCATCTCCACGAGCTCATACACACTGAAGCCGGTTGCATAAAAGCCGACTTTTCCGTCCTCAACGGTGGTATTATGCACCTGCTCGCGCACACCGTCATCGGTGATATGCCAGAGCGAAACGCCGTCGCCGGAAAGAATCGCGGGGTCATTGATCTCCACATAGATCGGGCGGTCGCTGTCGGGCTGATACTCCCGCCAGCCGCTGCGGATGCAGATATCATAAGCGGCGATGCAGTCGTAATCCTCGGAAACATCCTCGGCATGGGCACTCGCGCCGACCGGCACAAGCCCCTCCAGCGTCACGGTCTTTTCGCTGTTCTCCCGATCCGGGTGCAGCTCAAAGCTCATATGACAGAAATCCGTGACCTCGGCAAATACCGGCGTCATGACGCTCAGATTGGACGATGCCAGCACTGCTGCCGCTGCCGCACAAAGCACACGGCTTCCGAATCGTCTGAACATTTCGCCAACTCCCTTCCTGAAAAGATTTGCGGATTCCCCGCAGCCGCTCAGCTTCGCGGCGGGAATTCAGACACCGCTTCCTGCTGTGTCAGCACCGCGTCCGGCTGCACTGGGATGCCCTCCGCCCAGACCGTAATCGTATAGGGCGTATCAAAAACGCCGAGCCAGTCTTTTTTGTAGATCGGCAGGCGCAGCTCGCGGAAGAGCTCCACGGTGTTTTCCTCCGGCTTGACGACCTTCATGTTCTGAGCCGCGTCTTTTTTGTCGATGTAATAGAACGAAAGCGTATAGGTTTCCGCATCCGCATCATAGACAACAGCCGGCTCCGCTGCGATGTAATCCGGATTGTTCGACGCTGCCGTCCATTCCGAGACCGTGTCGCTCGCAGCATTCAGGTTCAGGAATCTGGTTCCGTCCTGCAAATAGATCGCGTTGAGAACGGCGCGCAGTCTGGAGACATCCGTCGGTGCGCCGACCCAGCCCGCAGGCGGTGTTTCGCCCGCCGAATAATCGCTGAGATACCCGGTATATTCGTCGAGCTTGACCGTGATATTCATCCGGATATACAGGTCAACCTGCCCGTCATTGAAGGCATAGGGGTTCTTTTTGACGGTCATGCCCGGCTCGCAGCCGGCTGCCATCTCCTGCCCCTCCTGATCCCAGAGCGGCTCAAGGATTGTCAGATGCCCGTTTTTGGCAGAGATTTTGTTCGTGACAGTATCCTCGCTGTGGAAATAGGAGAAAATCCCTGTCAGCAGCAGAACATAGACAATAAATGCCGCCGCACCTGCCGTAAACATTTGCCGTCTGTTGCCGTGAAAAATACGGTTCACACACTGAATGATGCGGTTCACAGGAATCCCTCCCTTCCGTTAAGATTCTTCGTTGATGCGTCTGTACACGATGCCGGAGAGCAGCAGGACAACGACTGCCGCAGCAAGCATGATCTTCCCGGGCAATGTGTGCAAGCCGCCCAGCATTCTGCCGACATAGGGCAGCGCAAACACCGTTTTCCCGATGTAATTCTCCTGTGTCACAGGATCGGGGTCCTCCGTATCGTTTTCATCGCCCCTTGTGACGATCCCGTCCTCCGTGATGCGCACAGCCCTGTGTGTCACGCGCATATCCTCCGACACGCGGAAGGAGATCACATCACCGGTCCGGATGCTGTCATAGGGCGTTTTGGTATTCACAAAGCACATGCACCCGACGGGAAGCAGCTCCCCCATTGAGCCGGACTTCACATGATACAGGCGGATGCCGCACAGATACAGGATGCCCAGCAGCACGGCAAGCGTCACGACCGCTGTGGATATGACGCGGTAGATCAGATTGAAAACGCTGCTGACGGCTTTCACAGCTTGTTGTTTTGTCATGCTATCAACGCAAAAAAGCACCCAATTCCCCCATGCATGAAATCAGATGCTGTCATTATTCATGATTCTTTGATCTTATGATAAGGCGCAGTACGCCGGGAGATGATTATGAACACAGCCGAACGCATGGGGGCGCATTCAGCTGAGAAAACGGTATTATGACGAGATCAGACCCGCAAGAATGCCTCTTGCGTTGTCAAATTCATAGGTGCAGGTGGAAAGAAGGAGCAGGCGGGCATCCGTGCCGATCTCTTCGGCGCCCAATGCCTGTGTGTACTTCGCCTCTGAAAAAATATACGACACATAGTCCTGTTTTTCCGCCTCCGTGACAAACACCGCGTGATAGGCAGGCGCCGTGGAGGGAACATTCAGATAGGCGAAAAAAGTCACGGTGTGCACGCCGTCCGCGAGGGTGAGATAGCCCTGCGGATGATTCTGCATGAACGCGCGGTCTGCAAACAGCGAAATATCTGCAAACATGCGGTGGTTCTTCAGATGGTGCGCATACACGATGGAATTGAAGCCGGAAAAATCCGGTTGACAGCGATAGTCCAGAAACGGACAGCCGAGCTTGCCGTTTTCCTGCCCGTCGAAGCCGTGCGACAGATAGAACGCATTGTCATCACCCTGTGCGATCGGATAATCGATCACGGTGCCGGGGATCCGCACCCAGCCGACAACGCCCGGATTGACCTTTTCTGCCTCGGTCAGCGGGGCATCCTGCGCCGAAGTGCCGGAGTCCTGTGCATCGGTCTGCGGGCGAATCTCCGAAAACAGCGTGAGCTGCTGTTCATTTGCATCGTCGAGCTGCTTTTCGGGCAAAATCGCCTCGGAATAATAGCGATACGCGCACCAGCAGAGCAGTCCTGCCAGCAGCACGGTCGCGCCGAGCAGCACGCCCCGCTTCATGACTTTCGCCTGCTCCCGCGCCGGCGCTTGAGCAGCACGAGAATCAGCATGCCGATGATCAGGACAGTCAGCACGGCAATGCAGAGCAGCCAGAAGCTGTGGTCGCCGGCAAACAGACCGGTTTTCGGCGGGTCGTAGTCCTCGTCGACGGCGGCGTAGAAAATCCACTTGAATTCGATCTGCCCCTCGACATAGCCCGATTCATCGGGTCCGACGAGCACATGCGTGCCGTTGATATCGACAAGGCGGTGCCCGTTGTCGACGCCGACGAGCACATCGAGGTCATTCCAGACGACCGCGCATTTCAGCGTATGACTGTCGCCGGGGGCATAGAGCCCGCAGTCGTAGACCTGCTTGGTCAGGTCGAAATTGCCCTCGCCGGTGACGGTGCCGCGGTAGAACTCGGTGCCGTCGAGCCAGAAGGTGCACTCGCAGCCCTTTTCGAGGTCGATCTCGCCGTCCTTCCAGAGCGGCTCGACATAGAAATAGATGTGATAGGATTTGTCGTCGCGCAGGTTCATGAGCTGGACGTCCTTGGTGTAGGTGACGCCGTACTCCATGTTCTCCACGCGGAAGAAGTATTCGCCGGTGCTGGAGCTGACGACATTGCCGTCGGAGTCCATGGCGGTCAGCTTCTCCGGAAGCCCCTTTACTGCGCCCTCGGGTAAAGCGACCTCCGCAAAAGCCGTGAGGCTCATGCAGGAAAAAAGGAGGAGGCTGCTTACCAGTGCTGCAAACTGTCGTTTCGCACGCATCAAGCCGCCTCCTCCCTTTCATGTCTTATTCAGTTTTGTGCCGGATTGTGCGGGGGGTGATTAGGTGTGTGCTCCCCAACCGACAACACTGATTTCAGAAGTGCCGGTGTAGGTTGCAGCGTCATCACCGCTGGACGGCTTTGCGCCGGTGTTAATCGCCGTAGCGGGAGCACCCTCAGTAGTAGCATCCCATTTGTTGACCGGAGTCGTCTTCTCCTTGCCCGCTTCGTCCATAGTCACCTGAACAGACTCAAGGAAGACGTCAAGGTCGAAGTCAAATGCAAGGTAAGCCTGTTGCTTTGTAGCATCAGCGAGCTTCACACTGTCAACGAGCTTCGCTGTGGTGTCACCCGCTTCCACGTCGTTGTTGTAGTAGAAGGTGGTCAGATGATCGGTGCCGAATGCAGTCCATTTTTCGGAGGCCGTACCGATGTTTGCAAGTGCAATGTCAATAACAATATCATCCGCCGTTGCGCCGGCAGCAGCATCCGCGCCTTTGTAGGTAACCGTGAACTTGCTATTGGCGGCGTCATATGCCCAAATCAGATTTGTATCACCGACGCCGGTGTTAATAACCTGCTCAGATGCAGTGTACAGATACACCTTATTAGCCGCAACTGTCACCGGCAGAACCTGATCTGCACTCGGAGCAGCAGAGTTGTTCTCCGTCACGGCGCCGGTCGGCAGGACATAGTCAGAGTGACCGTTTGCACCTGTGCCGGTGTGCAGTGCAAAGTAAACGTCCTCATCTGCATCATAGTAGTAGCCGCTGTACTCGTAGGTATTCGGTGTGCCGTCAGCAGTCTCAGCGACATTTCTGCGGAAGAGGTACAGACCGGTCGTCTCAGGCTGGAATGTGGAGGCATCAATAGCGCCGTAGTAATTAGTATCACTGCCAGATGCCGGAGCAAGTTTCGTAGCACCAGCCTCAGTTGTGGTGGAATTGCCGACTACAGTACCTTTTGCAAGGTTAGTCATTGTTGTATCAGCAGGAGTAGCTTCAACCGGAGGATCGGCGGTCGGATCAGCGGCAACTCCCGGAGTATAAACCGGAAGCTCCGTTGCCTGCTCCAGTGTCCAGTGATATGCCGCACCTGCCGGAGCATAAACGAGCACACCGCCAGCCTGCATAGACTGCACTTCGCTGAACTGTGCCGGAGTATTTTCACCGGAAACAGGATCTGCGGTCTCCGTCCCTGCTGCTGCATGGTCTGCATCCTTCGGATTGTCAATCTTTTCGGTGCTTAATGTCTTATAATAGGTTGTTCCGTTATAATAAGTTAAGCCCAAATCGATTTTATCCTGATCTGTAGTTGCAGTCAGACTTGCCGTAGGAGTACCTGTGGAAGCATCCACGCTCGGTGTTGCCTCAGACAGCAGTCTCATCTGACCGCCGAGCCACATTCTGACAAACGCATCAACATTTCCGGTATTGACGGCAGAAACGTCCTTGTTGACTTCCTGACCGGGAATCCAGTCCTCAGGCGGCTGGAAATCTTCAGCGATGCTCACATTGTAGCTCGCGCTCGCGCTCAGTCTGTTCGTGACCTCATCCTTGCTGGTGAACCACGCAAAGGTGCTGCCCGCGGTGATCACACCGGCAACGACCAGTGCAGCGATCAGCACGCGCTTTTCTTTTCTGCTCTGCTTCTTCTTGCTCATAGTAAACTCCCTTTCTGTAGCAATGTGTTTACTTCTTCTCAGCCTCCGCCTCGGGCACAGCCGCCTCAGTGCCCGGCACAGACACCGCAGCGGCCGGCTTTTCAGCCTCGGCTTCATTATCTTCTTCATCCTCCGGCGGCGCAAAATACATGCGCAGCAGGCGGAAGAAAAGCCAGATCAGTGCCAGCAGCGGCAGCACGAAATACCACCGGAGCTGGACGAAGCGGACAATATAGCCCAGCTTCGGAAT
>JAEELE010000075.1 GCA_016288755.1 Oscillospiraceae bacterium | reverse complement strand
GGAACACCTGCATAGTCAAGGAGCTCCGCCTCAAGCCATTCGTCCATGCGGTAGCTGCTGCCGAGATACTTGCTGCTGTTGCCGAAGGAGAAGGTGTCGTGCTCGGGGTCGGGGTAAACGGTCTCGCCGATATCGGTTTCGCTGTTTTCAAAGTTGTAGCCGTTCTCTGCGGCGAAGTGATGCGCCGCAGAGCCCGGCTCGCCGAGAATCGTTTTGAGCTGCGGGCATCGGTCGGCAAAAGCGCTGTCGATCGCCGTGCAGCTCGGCGGAATCTCCACCTCTGTCAGCGCCGGGCAGTTGACAAAGGTCGACTGCTTCAGCTTGGTGATCGCAGCCTCGCAGCGAACCGATTGCAGCGATTCGCAGTAGAAGAAGGCATACGGCGCGACCGATTTGATCTCCGCGGGAATGGTGACGGCATACTCCTGCCCCTGATACAGGCAGAGAATGCCGTCGCCGACCGTGACAAAATCGCCCTTGTCGGCAAGCCATTTTGTGCAGCCCCAGAACGAGCTGCCGTAGATCTCGATCACAGAATCGGGAATTTGCAGACCCTCCGGCGTCAGGCTCTCGCAGTCCGCAAAGCAGGATTTCCCAATGGTGACCAGCTTGTCCGGCAGTGTGACCCGCTCCAGATTTTTGCAGCTCTGAAAGCAGCAATCGTCCAACACCGTTATATTCTCCGGAATGACAATTTCCTCCAGTGCAGTGTAAGAAAAGGTACCGTTACAGAGGTCATGCACGGACGCAGGCAGCTCGATCTGCCGCAGGGAGGTGCAGTGCTCAAAGCATCCGTTGCCAAGAAGGACGCAGTTTTCGGGCATCGTGACCTCCGTCAGCGATTCGCAGTAGGAAAACAAATTGAGATGCAGAATAGAAAGCATCGGCGGCAAATGGACGGACCGCAGCCCGGTTTGCTCGAAGCATCCCGCTTCTAGGAATTGGACACTATCGGGAAACTCGATCTCCTCCAGCGCCGCGCATTTTGAAAACGCAAATTCGCCGATGTATGTGAGGGTTTCGGGGAGCTGCACCTGAGAGAGGTTCTCACATGCGATGAATGCTTCTGACGCGATCCGTGTCACGCCCTCCCCGATCACGACCGACCGGATATCCGCACGGAGCTCCTCCCACGGGCGGTTATAGTCGCAGTCCATATTGCCCGTGCCGGAAACAGTCAGCATGCCGTCCTCAAACGTCCATGTCAGTTTTTCGCCGCATGTGCCCGAATGGCTGACAGCGCCGGTGACCGGCATCCGGCAGAGCGTGCACGCAAAGACTGCCGCCGTCAGCAACGAAAACAGCTTTTTCATGTGATGTCCCTCCGTTCGGATTCCGCAAAGCGAAGAAGAGACGGAACAACCAATCATTTCTCATTCCTCACTTCTCACTTCTCATTTTCCGTCAGAGCTTTTCGATCTCCGCCAGCAGGGCGGAGACGATTTCCTCCTCGGGGACCTTGCGCAGAATCTGCTCGCCCTTGAAGAGCACTGCGCAGCCGTCGCCGCCCGCAATGCCGATATCGGCTTCGCGCGCCTCGCCGGGACCGTTGACGACGCAGCCCATGACCGCGACCTTGATATTTTTCGTGCAGCCACGCAGCGCCTCCTCGACCTTTTGCGCCGTGCCGATCAGGTCGATGCGGGTGCGTCCGCAGGTCGGGCAGGAGACGAGCTGCACGCCCTCTCTGCGCCCGATTGCCTTTAAGATATCCTGTGCGGCATAGATTTCCCGCACCGGGTCGGCGGTCAGCGAGACGCGGATGGTCTCACCGATGCCGTCGCAGAGCAGCGAGCCGATGCCCGCCGCCGATTTGATCAGCCCCATGCGCTCCGTGCCCGCCTCGGTCACGCCGAGGTGTAGCGGATAATTGCACTGCTCCGCGGCAAGGCGGTAGCAGGCGATCATATTTCTGACGTCGGAGGACTTGATCGAAATGACAATCTCGCGGAAATCAAACTGCTCGAGCAGCCTCGCGTGATTCAGCGCGGATTCGACCAGTGCCTGCGGGGTCGGTCCGCCGTATTTGGCGCGGAGCTCCTTTTCGAGCGAGCCTGAGTTCACGCCGATGCGGATGGGGATGTTCTTCTCGCGGCATTTGTCCGCGACCGCCTTGACGCGGTCCATATCGCCGATGTTGCCGGGGTTGATGCGGATCTTGTCGATGCCGGCGTCGGCGGCGGCGAGCGCGAGGCGGTAGTCAAAGTGGATATCGGCGACCAGCGGGATATGCACAGCCTCTTTGATCGCCGGAATCAGCGCGACCGCGTCCTTGTCGGGGATCGCCGCACGGACGATCTCGCAGCCGGCGGCTTCGAGTGCCTTTGCCTGTGCGACAGAGCCTGCAATGTCGTCCGAGCGGGTGTTGAGCATGGACTGAATATAGATGTGCTGCCCGTCGAGCAGGCAGTCACCGACCTTGACCGGATGCAGATTTCTCATAGCGTTCCGTCCTTTCGTAACTCTCAATTTCAGAAAAGCGCTTTTTGTATGCGGAATATTGTGCTGTGCGAAAAGAATAAAGAAAAAAGAATAACGAATAAAGAATAATAGCGGTGTCCGCTTGCGCGGACGGATTTAGGGTGTGTTGACACGAAGCCTAACGCACGTCTTTTTGGCTGATTTTGCCCCGTTCGTCGTTATAAATCCTTGCCGGGCGCATGTTCCGCATAGCGGAACTGCGCAGTTTGCCTGCAAACATGCGACAGCCCACCTGCGGATTTTTGCCTTGAACGGAACAAAATCATCTCAAAAATCCGCACATTATTATAGTGTCAACACACCCTAGAAGGCGAAGAAAGCTCTAAGCTCCGGCGGACTGCCGATTCAGCCAAAAGCGAAGGTGACGGAACAATTCCTCACTCCTCACTTCTCACTACTAACTGAACCTTCTTCCTCCTCCCTCACTTTTCGCGGCATCGTTCAAAAAACGGTCTTTTGTTATGCATTCACTTCATTTCCGAGTGAGTAGGATGCGCCTCTGTGCGCGGAGCAGCTGCCGTACAGCAGCTCGTGGCGTCTGCCGGCATCATCCGTATAGATCAGCTGCACGTCGCCGAAATACCCCTGTCCGGTCGAATATTCGCGGTACAGCAGATGCGCGTCCTCGTACTCCGTGTCCGTTTCATCGTCGAAGCCGAAATCCTCGAAGAATCTCCGCTCCGTGACGGTCTCGGGGAAAACCTCGTGCAGCCGGCAGAGCGGCACCGTGTGCAGCACCGATACCAGAATGAACGCCGAATAGCCGTCCGCCCAGAGGACCTCATCGAACCGGCACAGCACGGCGCAGGCTTTCCGGATATCCTCCGGGCTTGCCACGGAATCCCAGCCGTTGTAGAACATCTGCCACGGCTCGTAGAGATTGGTGAACACAGCGCCCGGTTCTTCGTCAAAGGGCTTTTTGACCCGAAGGATGCGCTGTGCTCCGACCGTCGGCTGCACATTTCTGTCCGACCATTTGCGCTCGCTGATCGGCTTTGACAGCTCGTCCTCATCAAACACCGCCCATTCCATGTGATAGGCTTGGGTTTGGACACCGGCGGATTCGACCAGACTGCGGTATTGATGATCCGTCGTGATCCGCTGTTGGCAGCAGGAGCATAAAAAGTTCATGGCATTCTCTCCGTTTCAGAAGTGTGCGTCGGTATTGTCCAGATCGCGGTTCGGCTCGGGCAGCCACAGAACATGTCCGCGGTATTTCACGAGCCAGACCGCTCGGGAGAGCCCTGTGCCCGGGCGTGCCATGAGCGTATATTTGCCGTCGGGGAGATAGAACACCAGATAGCTGCGCACGATGTGGAGGAGATTGTCGTCCACGTCATACAGATGACTGATCGGGACACGCGCGGCGACGGCAGTTTCGTCGATCTGCCGCCAGAGGGTGCGTGAATACAGGCGCGAAGCGATCAGCACGGCACTGGGCAGCATGAAGATCAGTCCGACCGGGCGCAGAAAGCTGAGCGCACTCCAGAACACGACCGGCATGGAGAGCACGAACACGACAATGGTGAGAAACTCGCCGACCGAAATCTCTCTGGCGGCATATTCCGCAACCGCCTCGGGCAGCCCCTCCGGGAGCGGCTCCCACAGCGGCTGCTCTGCCTCGGTGATCATCTGGTGATCCTTCATCGTCAGGTGATGCTCCCAGAGAAAGCAGCCGATGAGCTCGGCAGCGGGGAGCCCGAAAATCGCCAGATAATACGAGGAGACCTCCCATTGCCCCATCAGCGCAACGATCGTCACAATCCAGATCGTTGCCATCAGGATATAATACGGGTAGTGCTTTCCCCCGAAGGGACATGACAGCTTCAGCCAGATCATCGGAAATCCTCCCTGTCGCCGTAGAAGGGAAGCCACATGACCATGCCGTGCCAGCGCACGAGCGTGATCGCGCGGGCTCTGCCGTCGCCGGATTCGGCATGCAGCACATAGCGCCCGTCGGGCAGATAGAACACGATGTAGCTCTCGACCCATGTTCTGCCGTGCTTGCCGTGGTGCGTGACATCATACATGTGGTCGATCGGCACGGTCGTATAGACGGCGGTCTCGTCGATGTAATTCCATCTCGAGCGCATCAGGTAGTCAAACAGAATGATGACCGCGGTGACGATGCCGACCGTCAGCATCGCGCTGTAATTGGGCTCGCCGCGCTTGGGGGACAGGAATGCCAGCATGAAGATCGCACCGATGATCATGATGCTGACCATGCGGGAGGTAAATCTGTTTTTTCTTGCGCGTACTCCTTCGATCAGATCGGGCGTTGCGGGCAGCCAGAGCGGGAGCTCGGTGCTCTCGATCACGCGGCGCTCCTCGTCCGTGAGCAGATGCTCCAGCCAGAAGAACACGGCGAGCACGACCAGCGGCAGCCCGATTGACGCGAGGATGACAACGAACGTGGAAGAGCCGGAAAACGTGCTGCCCATCAGTGCGATCAGCGCAACGATCATGGCGACGATGCCGGGGTAGGTCTTGCCGCCGAACGGGCAGGAATATTTGAGAAAGAACATAGTTTTCCTCCGTGAATGAAAGTGGGATGGGAAGGTGCTCAGGTGCCCGGCGGCAGCAGGCGCATCCTGCCGCGGAAGCGCACGATCCGCACGCACTTGAGCTTGTATTCGCCGATGTTGAACACATAGCGCCCGTCCGGCAGATAGCACACCTGATAGTAGTCGGTGTATTTCCCGGTCTTTGTGGTGTGCGTGCGGGAAAAGCAGTGGTCGACCGGAATCTCCGCGACCTCCGCGCTTTCGTCGATGCAGTGCCAGAAGCTCCAGAGATAATAATAGACCGCAAAGCCGACCGCCGCGATGCCGCCGAGAAAGAGCGCGGCATAGAGCAGTGCGGGCGTGAAGCCGTCGCTTATCCCGTGGAGCAGGAACGCAAAGCCGAAAACGCCGATCACGATCAGCGCACCGTTTTTGATGCCGCTCTGTGTGCTCTGCAGGCGGTGCAGGTCGCGCTCCGGGATCGGCAGCCACGCGACCGGGTCGGCATTGGCGATCTTCTCGCGCTCCTCGTCTGTTTTGGTGTGCAGCGTGAGAAAGGCGGTCAGCCAGATGATCAGCAGAATCCCGAATATGACGGAGAGGATCAGCGTCAGGGAGGGCAGCCGCACCGGGTCACCCTGCACAAGCCCGATGCCCAGCATCGCATACACGGCAGCAGCCGGCAGGACCAGCATCGGACCGTAGATCAGCCCGTGCCGCCCCTGAAAGAGGTTGGCGAATGTGAATTTCCAGCGCTTCATCTCTGGAAAATCTTCATAATGTCCTGGAACGTAATGGCGATCATCAGAATCATCAGCGCGGAGAGCCCGACGAAGTGAATCATGCCCTCGACCTTTGCGGGAATCTGCTTGCGGCGGATCGCCTCAATGATGAGGAACACGAGCCGCCCGCCGTCGAGCGCCGGGAAGGGGATCAGGTTGAAGATACCGACATTGACCGTGATGAAGCTCATCAGGTCGAGCAGGGTCATCGCAGCCTCGCGGAAGCTCTGGGTCTGCTGCACCACCTCGGCAGTCGTGTCGACGATGCCGACCACGCCGGAAAGATCGTGAAAGCCGTATTTGCCGCGGATCAGGTCGATCAGCGAGATCCAGATCAGGCGCGCGGTCGAGACGAAATTGCGGCAGCTGTAGCTGAGCACCGCCCCGAAGGTCTTGTGCTGCCCGTAGACGTAGAAATCGAGCATGCCGCCGGTCTCCGCGTCGCGGAAGGCGACGTTGTTGAGCGTGATCTCCTGTCCGCCGCGCTCGACCACGACCGTGAAGGTCTCTGCGTCGTCATTCTGCAGCGCATAGGAGATATCGGTCGCGGTGTAGATTCTGAGCCCGTTGATCGAGACAAAGCGGTCGTCGGGCTGAAGCCACTGGTCGGAGCTCGCGATATCCTCGCCCGCGGCGTTGGTGTGGAATTCAGCGATCGTGGTCGTCGTGATCGCCGTGTCGATGCAGCAGACCGCGATGATCAGCACGAAGCCGAGAATCAGGTTCATGACGGCGCCCGCGACGGTGACGAGCATCCGCTTCCAGACAGCCTGCTTCCGGAAGGCTCTGGGATCGTCGCTGTTTTCGTCCTCGCCCTCCATTGCGCAGTAGCCGCCGATGGGCAGGGCACGGAGGGAATATTTGGTCTCGCCCTTCTGCTTCGAGAAAATGGCGGGACCCATGCCGATCGAAAATTCCAGCACGCGGATGCCGCATTTTTTCGCGACAAAGAAATGCCCCCACTCGTGTATCATGATGATGACGCCGAAGCAGAGGATGGCGATGAGAACCGTAACCAGAGTCATGTCAGAGAATTGCTCCTTTCAAAGCATAGCAGATCGGATGTTCAGAAAAATGCCCGCTGCGGTCAGTACCGGAAAATCAGCAGAATGCCGACCGCGTTGATCGCGAGGTTGGCGCAGCCGTGCACGAGCCAGCTCGCCTTGACGCTGTCATAGCGGCTGCACACCGACTGCAGAAACAGCGCAGCGACAAACAGCAGCCCGATGCACAGGATCAGCATCGGCAGGCTGAGCCAGCTGTCGACAATCCCGAGGTGATAGACCGCGAACAGCAGCGCGCTGCAAACGACGCCCGTCTTCGGGCAGCCCGCACGCCGGAAGCTCTCGGTGAGAAAGCCCCGGAAGAACGCCTCCTCGAGAAAGGAATTGCACAGCGCGATGTAAGCGAAGACAAACAAGCAGTTTTCCTTCGTGAGCTGCTCCTTTGCCATGAGGTTCTGCCGGATTGTCGGCAGATCGAGATGCCCCCTGACCAGCAGGAAACCAAGCAGCACCGCAGGAATCACTGCGATCATCACCGCGATCAGCTTTCCGGCTTTTTTCAGCGGGTTGAAGCGAATGCTTTCGCGCAGCCCGGTTTTGGTGACCGCACAGCCGATGCCGATCAGCAGCACGGTCAGCGTGAGCTTGATCAGGCTTTTCAGCCAGTAGCCGGGCTGCAGCACCTGCTCGGTCACGATCATGCAGCCAAGGAAGATCACCCCGGCGCATGATGCGTAAATCAGCGGCTTTTTATCGTTCTTTTCCATTGCGCGGTCACCCCGCGATCGCATTTGCGACGTATTCGCGCGCAGCACGGTCTGCCTTCACGACGTCCTCATAGCAGGTGAGCGGCGTGACGGGCAGAGCACCGATCGCGCCGGTGACCAGCTCACCGATGCGCAGGAAGGAGATCTTCCGCGCAAGGAACGCTGCGACTGCAGCTTCATTTGCACCGTTTGCAACAACCGGCGCCGTGCCGCCCAGCTCGCTTGCACGGATGCACGCGGTCAGGCAGTCGAAGGTGTCGTAGTCGGGCTTTGCGAAGGTCAGTGTGCCGTAATCGGTCAGCGAGAGCGGCTTGGTGGGGCAGGGGAGCCGCTCGGGGTAGCACAGTGCATACTGGATCGGGATCTTCATATCCGGCACGCCCATCTGCCCGATGACCGAATCGTCCTGATAGACGACCGCCGAGTGCAGCACGCTCTGCCGGTGCACGACGATCTCGATCTGATCGGGCGTGAGGCCAAAGAGCCATCGTGCCTCGATGAATTCGAGCCCCTTGTTCATCAGCGTCGCCGAGTCGATCGTGATCTTGTTGCCCATGCTCCAGTTCGGGTGCTTCAGAGCGTCCTCGACGGCGATATGCTGCAAATCGGCTTTGGTTTTGCCGAAGAACGGACCGCCCGAAGCCGTCAGGATGATCTTCTTGAGCTGGGCGCGCTTGTTGCCCTGCAGGCACTGGAAAATCGCGGAGTGCTCGCTGTCGACCGGATAGATCGGCACGCCGTTCTGTGCGGCGGCGTCCATCACCAGCGCACCGCCCGCGACGAGCGTTTCCTTGTTCGCGAGGGCGATGGGCTTCTTCGCGGCGATCGCGGCGAGGGTCGGCTTTAAGCCCACCATGCCGACCACGGAATTGAGCAGGGTTTCGGTGCTTTCGTGCTGCGCGATCTCGCAGAGACCGTCCGTTCCTGCCAAAAGGCGGCAGCCAAGACCGGCTGCCGCTTCCTTGAGTGCGGGATAACGGGATTCGTCTGCGATGCACAGCAGCTCCGGGTGAAGCGTTCTTGCCTGCTTCACCAGCTCGTCGACGCGGGTGTTGGCAGCGAGCGCCGTCACACGGATGCCGTGCATCTGTGCGACCTCGATCGCCTGTGTGCCGATGCTGCCCGTCGAGCCGAGAATTGCAGTGCTGCCTGTCATAACAGTTCTCCTTTTCTCGAATATGTATTCGTCAGATGATCTTCACAATGTTGAAAAAGCTGGTCGACTGCACATAGGCGCAGAAGAAGGGCAGCACGAGCAGCACGCTGTCGAAACGGTCGAGCAGCCCGCCGTGCCCCGGCATGATATTGCCGAAATCCTTGATTTCGAGCTGACGCTTGAGCACCGATGCCGAAAGGTCGCCGAGCGTACCCAGCGCCGCGCACGCCATGCCCATGACGACGCTGGAGACCCAGCTCACCGAGAGCGCCGTGCCGTTTGCCTTGCAGACCGCGCTGTAGATCAGATTGAACAGCAGGAAGAAGATCACGTTGATGATGATGCCGCCGACAAAGCCCTCGACGGTCTTTTTGGGGCTGATGTTCGGGCAGAGCTTGTGCCGCCCCATCGAGCTGCCGACGAAATAGGCGCCGGTATCGGCGATCCACGCGCCGCCCAGTGCGAGCACGAGATAGGCGAGCCCGTGCTGCTCGTGCGTGTTGTTCAGCGTGACGGCGGAAGCCATCGGGACCGCGATGAGCAGCATGCCCGCAATGATCGTGAAAAAGCTCTTCTGCGACATCTTCATCTGGTGGCGCACATAGTCAAAGAGCACGAGCACAACGCAGATCACGCTGAACATCAGGCGGAAGCGGGAGCGCAGACCGTCCGTCAGGAGCGGGAGCCCTGCGGCAAGCGCGATCGCGCCGATCGCGGAGATGCGGTAGCGGAACAGGCTGTTGACGCGGAGATATTCAACCATCAGGACTGCTGCGACAATGCCTGCAGCAATCGGGAATGCAATCGTATTGTGCAGAAAGAGCACGAGCAGTGCGATGACCGCACCGACCACGCCGGAAATAATTCGAGTTGCCATGTTTTTGTCAGCGGTGCTGAGTGTTACAGCGCCGCACTCCTTTCATTTGGGATATGCGGGAGCGGCTCAGAGACCGCCGAAGCGTCTGGTGCGCTTTGCAAATTCTATGATCGCCTTGTCCAGCTCCTTGGAATCGAAATCGGGCCAGAGCGTGTCGCAGAAGTAGAATTCCGCGTAGGCACACTGCCACAGCAGAAAATTGGAGATGCGCTGTTCGCCGCCCGGTCGGATCAGCAGATCGACGTCGGGCATCTCGTGGGTATACAGATGCTGTGCGAGCAGCTCCTCCGTGATATCCTCCGGTTCAAGCTCGCCCTTTTTGACCAGCTGTGCGAGCTCCTGCGCCGCGTGTGCGATCTCCCGTCTGGAGCCGTAGTTTGCGGCAAGCCCGACGGTCATGACCTCGAAGTCGTCGGTATCCTTCTGGATATCCTCGAACTGCTTCATGAGGTCGGGCTCAAAGCCCGTCTCGTCGCCGAGCAGCACAAAGCGCGTCCGCAGATCAAAATGATTGTAGGCGTCCTTCAGATACTTGCGCATGAGGTTCATGATGCCGTGCACCTCGTCGTCCGGACGTCTCCAGTTCTCCGTCGAGAAGGCATAGAACGAAATATACTTGATGCCGATTGCATGGGCATACTCCAGCAGCCTGCGGAAGGTCCGCGCGCCCTGTACATGTCCGTAGCCGCGGGGCATGCCGCGCTTTTTCGCCCATCTGCCGTTGCCGTCCATCACGATCGCGATATGGCGCGGCAGCATTTCCTTCGGTACGGGCGGTTCGATCGGTTTGTTCGCCATGCTGTGTGCGGCTCCTTCCTCAGAGACTCATGATTTCCTTTTCCTTTTCCGCGACGGCTTTTTCGACCTCTTCGATGTAGCGGTCGGTCAGCTTCTGTACCTTCTTCTCCGCCTCGTTCATGTCGTCCTCGGTGATCGCGGAGTCCTTTTTCATCTTCTTGAAGCTGTCCATCAGGTCTCTGCGGACATTGCGCACAGCGACCTTCGCCTCCTCGCCGTACTTCTTGACGGTCTTGGCGAGCTCCTTTCTGCGGTCCTCGGTCGGCTGCGGGAATGCCAGCCGGATGGTCTTGCCGTCGTCGGTCGGAGTAATGCCGAGGTCGGAGGCAAGAATTGCCTTGGAAATGGTGCGGATGGTCGAGGGGTCATAGGGTGTAATCAGCAGATTTCTGCCCTCAGAGACCGCGACGTTTGCGAGCTGGTTGATCGGGGTCGGCGCGCCGTAGTAGTCGACCGGGATCTTGTCGAGCACGGCGGGGTTTGCTCTGCCTGCGCGGATGGTGGAAAACTCACTGCGGAGATGGTCCAGAACCTTCTTCATCTGCTTTTCGGCAGCATCGAGCTTTGCTTTCATCATTTCATTCATAACAGTCACTCCGTTTCGTATCAGATATAGGATATGCCGGGATCATCCGGGTTATTCGGGGATCACGAGGGTACCGAGCTTCTCGCCCATGCAGGCGTCGAAGATATTGTCCGGTCTGGAGAGGTCGAAGACCAGCATGGTCATGCCGTTGTCACGGCAGAGCGCCGCGGCAGTCGAATCCATGACGCCGAGCTGCGAATTGACGACCTCGGTGAAGGTGAGCTTCTCGTACTTGACAGCATCGGGGTATTTGTTCGGGTCCTTGTTGTAGACGCCGTCGACCATCGTTGCTTTCATGAGGATATCCGCCTCAATCTCGGCAGCACGGAGCGCCGCAGCGGTATCGGTCGAGAAGAAGGGGTTGCCCGTGCCGCAGCCGAAGATGACGACTCTGCCCTTTTCAAAGTGGCGGATGGCGCGGTTGCGGATATAGGGCTCTGCGAATTTGGTCATCGTGATGGCGGTCTGCACGCGCACCTCGCAGCCCAGATGCTCGAGCGCATCAGCTAGGGCAAGTGCGTTCATGGCGGTGGCGAGCATGCCGATGTGGTCGGCTCTGGTGCGGTCCATCGCACCGGAGGAACGCCCGCGCCAGAAGTTGCCGCCGCCGACGACGATGCCGATCTGC
>JAEELE010000007.1 GCA_016288755.1 Oscillospiraceae bacterium | reverse complement strand
TGGGCGACTCCGCACCGGAACTGACCTTCCTGACCGGCGCCGCGACGGTCATCGCGCTGATCCCGATCCTGCTGGTGATCTACATGGCGCGGGAGGGACTGCGCGAGAACTATGAGCTCTGCGCGAAGATCGCGCTTGTCGTCGTGGTTCTTGACATCATCGGGTTCATAATGAGCACGGATAAATCGTTCGGTTCGGTGATCGCCATCATCCTCGGCATCGCCTATGTGTTCATGGCGAAAACAGCAGATTGACGGATATCGGAAAACGGGAGCCGCTGAGGCTCCCGTTCAGTCTGTAGATAGTGTGGTAACAGACTCGGCTTATTGCAGATTGTCTGCCAAATGTCTGTTATAATAGCATAGATGAAAACCGGCACCTTCCATTCAAAGGAAAGTGCCGGTTGTTCACCATTCGTCGCGCAGAAGGAAGTCTGTGATCGTCACGATCTCGATGCCGTTGTCATTACCTGACGCGAGCGGGTCACGGCAGATCACATATTTATGGTAGTGGTCGCGTAGATCCATGAGGTTTCAGTGCTTCGATATAATCAGGACGAAGAATCATTCGGCATCGCTCCCTTCTTTTCTAGATTATACCGAAAAACAACCGGATTGTCAATAGGATTTTCGATATAGAAGTAAAAACGGTATTGGAAACTGCTGCTTTTCGGTGTAATAAAAAGAAAAGCCTTTGGCAATTGAACCGCAGGCTAATCGGTTGAAATAGACTCAGAAAATGGGCATCTTGATTCCAATTAAGATGCTCAAGAACAGCACGAAAGTAAGAACTGGGAATGTCCGTATTGGCAGACCAGCCACTCCGATGCTGAAATCCGACGCGAACGTATTTTGAACGAAAAAAGCTGCTGCCCGCAAAAACAGGCAGCAGCTTTTTCTGTACGGTACTTTACAGCACAAAAGCAGTGTGATATAATTGGCGATAACAAGCACAGCGTCCGGCAGTGATTTTGCAGATGCATGACTGCGGCGAGTCGCCGCGGGAGTTTACCGGCCGGCGCAACAGTCAGAGCCTGATCGTTCCCGCAGGACCGTGCCGCGGATATCGCGTGCCGGCTGCCATGATGAGAACACGGCGTTTCTTGCAGCTTGCGCCGAGCTGACCGAAATCAAAAGCGCCTCCGCCGAATGATTGGTAACTTCGTTACCTGCAATTCGTCTCCGCCACTTTTGAATGCTTTGTGCCGGATGCTGCTGTTTGTTGGGAAACGGAGCAGAAAATGGATGTCCATGTGATCTATCTTTCGCAGGTTCTGGATGTGCCTGTGCAGCGGCTGTATATGCTCAGCCAGAACGATAACCCGAACGCGAAGCACCGGAAAAAGCGGCATTACCGGAATTATCACCGCGTCATTCTGCAGCGTGAACAGGCCGGAAAGATCCGTGTGCTGAATGTCCCGAATGCGTGCCTGAAGCTGGTTCAGCGCCGCATCCTGAACCGGTTTCTTTACCGTCTGCAGGTGTCCGCCTATGCGAGCGCTTATGTCTGCGGAAAATCCCTCCGTGACAATGCCGCGCCGCATATCGGGCAGGAAATGATCGTCAAGCTGGACGTGTCGCAGTTTTTCGACCATATTGACGATGACATGGTGTTTCTGGTCATGCGGCAGCTTGATCTGTCGGATGCCGCGACCTCGCTGCTGACGCATCTCTGTGTCTGTCAGGGGAGGCTGCCGCAGGGTGCGCCGACCTCGCCGTATCTCGCCAATCTCGTCATGAAGCCTTTTGACGAAAAGGTCGGGGCATGGTGCGCAGCGCGCGGGATCCGCTACACGCGATACTGCGATGACATGACCTTTTCCGGAGACCGTGACGCGATCGGGGATTCCGGTCTTATCCCGTATGTCCGCAAAATGCTGCGCCGTTTCGGTTTCACGCTCAATGCGCAGAAAACCGCGGTGATCTCCTCTTCGCAGCAGCAGCGCGTGACCGGCGTCGTCGTGAATGAAAAAGCCCGCGTTTCCAGATCGGAGCGGCGGGCGCTGCGGCAGGAGGTCTATTTCTGCCGGAAATTCGGTGTGCAGGAAAGTCTGCAGCGTCGCGGTGACAGCACTGCACCGGAAACCTATCTGCGCAGGCTGCTCGGAAGACTCGGCTTTGCCGTGCAGATCGACCCGACCGACACGGAAATGCAGGCGCTGCTGAAAGAGGTGCGCGCAATGCTGCATACCGACTGAACCGCCGGCTGAGATCCGCTGCGAACGTATTTTGACCGAAATAAGCTGCTGCCCGCAAAAACAGGCAGCAGCTTTTTGTATATGGTTCCTGTCAGCACGATCGTATCCGTTATCCCGCCCGTCCGCGCCGTTCCGGATCATTTTTTCTTCTTCAGTTCGATCTTCCTTAAGATATACCCTTCTTCATCAACGCGGAAGCCATGCTGATCGTCGATATATAATCTGATCATCCCATTTTCGTCCCATTCATATGCAAGCGCAATTTTGTTCTCATCGTAAATGACAGCATAGCTTTTCAGCGCGCGCGAGGGATAGAAATGCACTTCGGCGCCTTTTTCTTCGCCGTTCTCATAAAACTGATAATACCGGAGGCTCCCATCCTTGTATACGCCGTATGCCAGTCCGGTAAAATACACCTCTTCATCGCCGCTGAAATCGCAGATATAGTACCCGTAATCCCGGTCCCACCAGAGCGCTTTTCCAAACTCTTTTCCGTGTTCGATCACATAGTCCCAGGATAGCAGCGTCAGCCCTTCGTGCGCGAGCACATGATCCCGGGAGAGCTTTTCCAGCTCGTCATCTGTCATCTTTCTGACCCTCACATATTCCGCATGCCCGGGGTGCGGCACCGGTGTCTTCGGCTTTGGCCGTTTCGGTTTCTTCGGTTCAGGTTTTGGCTTGATATACATTTCATCACACCTCCGATGCTTTTGGAATCACGGGCGGCACTTCAGCCGCTCACCCATTCCTCCGCGGCGAAGGACCATCTATTACTGAAGAATTTCACGGTAAAGAAACTGAATGACCTGCGCGACCGTATAATGATCCATGTGAAACTTCTATCTCAGCGTCAGCGGGACCGTTCTGCCTTTATTATACATCATTGCAGCTGAAAAAGCAAGGCGGAACCGAGGGGCAGAACAAGCCCGCCGCGGCGTTTTCTGCTGCGGCGGGCTGCTTTGAATGAATGATTCCGGCAGAACGATCTCCGGCGTCTCCTCCGAAAAGCGCAGAATGACGCACGCCCTCCGCGCTCACGGTCCATGCGCCGTCCTTCCGGCTGTAATTCTTTCCGCCGATGATATAGACCTCGCCATGATTGCCGGAACGGGAGCCCCGCGGGGCTCCCGTTCCGTTTGATCATCATGCGCTGAGCTTTGCCAGCAGTGCTCTGACATCGAGCAGATCGACGCGGCCGTCCTCGTTGAGATCGGGCTTTGCCTCGAGGATCTTGCCGATCTGTGTCTTTGTCAGTGCGCCGTCCTCGGTGATGAACTGCAGCAGCAATGCCGCATCTGCCGCGGTCAGGAAATTGTCGCCGTTGTAATCTCCGTCAAGGGTCGGCCTGACCTCCGCGATCCGTGCGACCTCCGCCGTCATTTTCATCTGGCTGTCCGCGGAAGAAACAGTGATCTGCGCGGTGCCGGTGCCGGTCACGTTGTATACGGCATCTCCGACCGAGAGCAGAACATCGGGATTATCCGATGCCCAGATATCCGCGTTCCGGATATCCGCAAAGCCGTTCAGGCTGCCCTTCAGCGCGAATGCATCCGCGTCGCGGAGGATCACCTTCCCGATTTTTGTGTCCGTGCTTTCCGAATCAACGGTGTGCGTTCCCTTGCCCTCAAAGACAAGTGTCGTTCCGTTCAGTGCAAAGTTCTTGGTGAAGGTCAGGAAGTTTCGCTGGATCAGATCGCCGCAGACCGTGATCGTGCCGTCGCTCAGCCCGTTGGAGGAGGCGTTTTCGATCGTCAGATCGCCGTCAACATACAGCTGCGGGTCTGTATAGGTCGCGCCGCCGATGCTCATGACCAGAATGCCGTATCCGCCGATCGTGCAGTTTCCGTTCACGCGCAGGACAGAGGTCAGATCGTCCAGCGACACAATGCCGTCCGAAACGGTCAGATCGCCGTTGACGGTCAGCTTGTGACCGTTCAGATCGAGACTGCAGTTCAGCGCCGTGTCGTCCTCCACGGTCAGATCGCTGCAAAGCGTGGGAATGCTCAGGCCGTTCGTGAAGCGGATCTTCACGCCGTCCTCCTGAATGATATTGCGCATATACGACGTGGGCGTATCAAAGAACACGTCATGGATCTGCTTTGTGCCCTCGAATTTCACGATCGTGGCGCCGGACGCGAAATTGTTTCCCACGGCGCTGCCCTCCTGACGGAAATTGCCGCCGATCGTGATCGTGCCGTCATTGAGCATATTGGCGATATTGTTCGACACGGTGAAATCACCGGTCACACAGAGTTCCGGCCGGTCAAAATCCGCGCCCGCGTAGTTCATTTCCAGCTTGCCGTCCTCTGTCAGCAGATAGCTGCCGTTGACCTGCACCTTCGAGGTCAGGCTGTTGCAGAGGGAAAGCACGCCGTTCGTCTGTTTCAGATCGCCGTTGACCGTCAGCGTCTTGCCGTTCGCGTCGAAATTGCTGCGCAGGACCGTGTTGCCGTCGACTGTGATATCACTGTGCAGACGCGGGATGAAGAGACCGTTTGGGAACTGGATTTTGACGTCCGGCTCCTGCTTGATATCGTAAACATAGGATTCGGTGTTGTCATCAAAGACAAGGCTGTGTATTTTCTCGGCTCCGGTGAATCTCAGCAGCATGCCGTCCGGTCTGAAATTGCCGCCGCCTGCCTGAATGAAATCACCGGCGATCGTGATGATGCCGTCGTTCAGCCTGGTTTCGACGGCTGTGGAAACAGTCATATCACCGCCGACGGTCACATTCATTTCCTCAAACACACCGCCCGGGATATGCATATCCAGCATGCCGTTTTCGGTCAGCACATAGTTGCCGCTGACACAGAGCGCCGACCCTGTTTTATACAGCCCGACCGTGCCTGCCGTCTGCGTCAGATTGCCGTCGATGGTCAGCGTGTGCTCGTTCAGCTGGATATCGCTTGTGATGACCGTGTCGCCGGTCACCGTCAGATCGCTGTGCAGCACCGGCAGAAACAGCCCCTTCGTGAAACAGATGCGGACATCGGGATTCTCGTTCTGAATGTCGTACAGATACGATTCGGTCCCCTTGGCAAATTCAATGCTGTGGATCTGCCCGGAGTCGGCAAAGCTCACGATCAGCCCGTTCGGCTGGAAATTCTTCGCATAGCCGGTCTGAACGAAATCCTTCCCGATGTGAATGGTGCCGTCATTCAGCGTATTCTCCGCATTGTTCGCAACGGTCAGGCTGCCGTTGACCGTCATGTGCGGCGCCTCGCTGTTGCTGCCCGGAATGTGGACATACAGCACGGCATCATCGGTGAGGAACCAGTCCTCGCTGACCGTAAGTGCCGCGTCCGTTTTATTGAGCGTGAGCGTTCCCGCGGTCTGCAGCAGGATGCCGTTGACGGTCAGCGAATGGTTCGACAGATTCATGTCGCTGCTGAGGAATGTGTCACCCTCGAGCGTCAGATCGCTGCGCAGCACCGGGATGCGGATGCCGTTCGTGAACCGGAGCAGGACACCGGGTTCCTGCTTGAGGTCGTAGATATACGACGCGGAATCGTCGGCAAAGGTGATCTCGTGCAGCCGCCCCACGCCGCTGAATGACAGCGCGGTTCCGTTCGGCGTGAAATTATCGGGGTATTCCGTCTGCATGAAATCGGCTCCGACCGTAATGATGCCGTCTTCGAGCGTGTTGCCGCCCTTGTTCGCGACGGTCATGCAGCCTTCCACGTTGCACACCGGCTGATCTGACCATGTGCCCGAGCAGCTCATCTGCAGGACGCCGTCCTTTTCAAGGACATAATTGCCGCAGACGTTGAGCACCGAGTCCGGCTTTCCGAGCAGAACGGTGCCCGCCGTCTGCGTCAGGTTGCCGTTGACCATCAGTGTGTGCCCGTTCAGGTTGATATCCGCCTCCAGTGTGATATCGCCGTCCAGGCTCATGTTATCTGTCAGCGTGATCGGCTCGGAAACGGTGATCTGTTCCCGCTGTTTGATTCCCGGATCGGTCATTTCTGCCGCGGGCTCCGCAGCCGGCGCCGTGGTGGTCTGTGCGGGCTCGGCGGTTTCGTCCGGCTCCGATGCCGGAGCGGCTGCGGCGGGCTGTCCGGTTTCCGCCGTGACCGTTTGCGGGGATACGGACGGCAGCATGCCTGCGGTCAGAAGACACGAAAGGCACACGGATACGAGTTTGCTGAATGTGTTCATGGTTTTTGCTCCTTACTGTGAATTAGGCTGTGTTGCTTGCTGGTTTGATTCCGGCGGAAGACCGCCACCGTTATTATAGCATATTACGGCGGAAAGTGCAACGGAAGGAGGAAAAAAGCGCATTACTTGGCTGATTTCAGGCAAAATCGGAGAGAACGTCTGCGCGGGAAGCAGAAGCTGCTGCCCGCGTGAACAGGCAGCAGCTGAGGATGACCCCATAAAGCAAAAAGGGTGTCGAGAATGATATAATCCCCTTAGAGTAGACACACGAAAAAACAAAAGTGTGAAAACTCTAAGGGGGTTATTTTAATGTCAAGACGAAATAAAATTACGGATGAAGAACGGATGTCAGCGGTACAAGAATACATAAATGGAGAAGGCAGTTATCGTTCAATCGCAAGGAAATATGGGATAGCATATGAACGATTCCGCCAACTTGTTATTCGAGCGCAGGCAGAAGGGATAGAATCAATTAAAATCAGTCAAACCAACAAGAAATATCCTGCAGAAATAAAGATAGCGGCAGTGAAGGAGTATCTTGAAGGAAAAGGCAGCCAGGTAGAAATATGTAAAAAATATAATATCACAACTGATAGTATTCTCATTCAGTGGATAAAGTGCTATAATAGTGGTAAAGACTTTAAAGAGCGCTCACGCTCGGAAAGAGAAATTACCATGAACAAAGGCAGAAAAACCACGCAGGAAGAACGAGTTGAAATCGTAGCATTCTGTATTGAGCACGGCAAGGATTATGGGCTTGCAATGGAGAAATACGGCGTATCCTATCAGCAGATCTATTCGTGGGTACGCAAGTATGAAGCAAAGGGTGTCGAGGGACTCACAGACCGTCGGGGCAAGGCAAAGCCGGAAGATGCGCTCACAGAAGCGGACAGGCTTCGTATGGAAAACAAGATATTGCAGGCAAAGATCAAGGATCAGGAAATGGAGATCAAGCTGTTAAAAAAACTGAAGGAATTGGAAGGGGGCGATTGGTAAGCGGAGTACGAAATGAGGATAAGTATCTTGCAATCCAATACATGAACGAAGCAGAGCATTATCCGCTTCAGAAGCTCTGCGCTGCTGTCCACGTTGCACGCTCGGCTTACTACAAGTGGCTGCATCGGACACCAAGCCATAGCCAGCAGGTCAATGAACAGCTTGTAGAATGGATCAGGCAGCACTATGAGGAACGCAACGGGATCTTAGGGTACCGCCAGATGACGGTTGTGATCAATCGTGAGCATAACGTGCATTACAACAAGAAACGGATCTACAGATTGATGCAGATCCTGCATCTGAAATCTGTCACTCGTATCAAGAAGAAAACATATATCCCATCAACGCCGCAGATCACAGCAGAGAATATCCTGAAGCGGGATTTCCACGCAGATAAGCCGAATGAGAAGTGGCTCACCGATGTGACAGAGTTCAAATACTATGTTGGCCCGGTCATCAAGAAGCTGTATTTGAGTGCCATTCTCGACCTCTATGACCGGCGTATCGTAGCTTTTAAGATCAGTGAGAGTAATAATAATGATCTTGTATTTTCCACATTTGATGAAGCCGTCCGGCTGAATCCTGACGCTCATCCGATTTTCCACAGCGACAGAGGATTTCAGTATACCAGCAAATTATTCCATCAAAAACTTGTCGATGCCGGAATGATACAGAGTATGTCCCGTGTCGGGAGATGCATTGACAACGGCCCAATGGAAGGCTGGTGGGGCATCCTGAAGTCCGAGATGTATTATCTTCGCAAGTTTACGGATAAAGCCTGTCTGGTCGCAGCGATTGAAGAATACATCAGATACTACAATACTGGTCGGTACCAGATTAAATTGAGCAGCATGACACCTATGGAATACCATGA
>JAEELE010000074.1 GCA_016288755.1 Oscillospiraceae bacterium | reverse complement strand
GAAGGAGCGCCGCCTGCCGCTGTTTTATGCCGTTATTATCTGTTTTCCTTGCCGTAAATCCGTTTTTGCTTGATTCTTCGCTGAAATTGCCCCTCTGCTTCTTTCGCAGAGGGGCTTTGTGGACAGGCTGAGCAGCACAGACAGCGCTGCTGCTGTCTGTGCTGCATGTTGATCTCAGTATCCCTCGTGGAAGAAATACGGAAGCATATCGTAGATGTAGTGGCGGACATGCCCCCACCAGTGCTCCTTGCCCTGTACCAGCATGTAATTGAAGTTGCATTCGGACAGGTTGGAGCCCTCGATCAGCTGCGGGAGCTTTCTCAGCTCATTGATCATCGGCGTCATTTGCGGCTGTGCCATGTCATTGGTGCCGGTCGCCGCCATGATGAAGTATTCGTGCTGCCCGAGCCCGGAGTCGTCGATCGCCTGACCGACCATCTGAGCCTGCTGCGCATAGGAGAGATTGTTGACCTTGTATTCGCCGGAAAGCGGCATGTAGTAGGCGCAGATATCAAGGCAGTGCATCAGCACGCCCCATGTGGAGATGGAGCCCATCGAGAAGCCGCCGTAGGCACGGTGATAGCGCGATGCGACCAGATCGTCCGGCGAGCCGGATTCGGCATAGGTCGAATACTTCGTCTCGATGTAGGGCACGAGCTTCTCACGGAATTCAGACCAGAAGGTATCCGCGCTGCTCTTGTTCCATGTCGGCGTGACAATGATGGTCGGGTCAAGCTCGCCGTTCTGGATCATGTGGTCGGCGATATTCTGGATCATGGTGTCGCTCTGGAAGAAGAGCGTCTTTTCGTTTTCGCCGCCGCCGTGCATCAGATAGAAGATGTTGTACTTCTGCGATTCGTCGTAGCCGTAGGGCAGATAGACATAGCAGGTGTTGGAGCCGCCGTTGATGCTGTAGTGCTCCTCGATGACCTGCCCCTTCTGCGATGCGTCCTTGAGATATTCGGAGTCAAAATCGTGATAGACAAGCGGCTGATAGTCATACGGCGTAACAGCCGGTGTCACAGCCTCCGGGTACTCCTTCTCCTGTCCGAGCAGGAATTTGACATACCAGACGATATCCGCCATCTCGACCTCCCTGCTGCAGTTGACATCGGCAGCCTTGAGCGTTGCTTTCATGCTCTTGCCCGAGAGCATGATCTGCTTTGCGAGCGACAGGTCTGTGCCGTTGATCACGCCGTCGTAGTTGACATCGCCGAGCGTGAAGCTGACCGGACCGGGACCGTCGATCGCGGTGCCCGCCTCGGCGCAGATCGCTTCGTCGATATAGAGCGGCGAGCTGCCGGACTTTGTCTCGACATAGAGCAGCAGATCGGTCGCGCCTGCAGGTACCGTGTAGGAATCGTTCGCGAGCTGGACATAGAAGCCGCTCATCGTGGTCTGCTGCGCAATGTGGTCGTACTGTGTTTCGCCGGAAGCGTCCTTGTAGCAGAGCGAAAGCATCAGCTCGACGCCCGAACCGGATTCATACCGCGCACAGACGCTGATGCTGTAGGTGCTGCCTGCGGTCACATAGGACGAGATGTCCTTCTGCGCGCCGTTCCACGAATCGGAACGACCGGTGACAGCCAGCGCGCCGCTGCCTGCATAGGGCGCGGTGCTGTCTGCCGCGACCGATGCGCCGCCGCGGCCCTCCCAGCCGCAGTCACCGTTTTCAAAGCCGTCGCTGAAAATGATGCCGTCAGCCGCCGAGACCGGCAGTGCCGCAGCCGTCTGCATCAGGAGCAGACAGCCCGCCGCAGCGGAAATTGCCCGAAGTTGTTTATTTCTGAATGACATAAAAATCCCCCTATTCTGAAATATGATGCGTGGATGCAGTTGAGCGGACAGCCACCCCTGCTGTCCGTTTTTCATTGTAGCATTGTTTTGCGGAGCGTGTCAACGGACAATGTTGTGATATGTGTCATTCTTGCGTTTCATAATTGCGCAATTTTCTGCAAAATTTGCTGTTTTGCTTCGCAGTATGCGGCATATCCGAACCGTCCGGAGACCTCTGCACCGCAACAAAAACGGCGAATCCGCCGCAGGGGAGCCCCCGCGTGCCGATTCGCCGCAGCGATTGTTATAGTAATTTGGTGTCCCTGTCTGCCTGACGCCCGTGCGCGACCGCGTAGGCGAGCAGAATGCCTGCCGCCGCGGAAATGATCACAGCGGGGAGCGAGAGCCCGTGCTGTCCGGCGCCCTTGTCGGTGTTCAGCGTGACTGCGCCGTAGACCGCGGTGTCCGCCTCGGTGTGCTCTGCCTTCGGGAGCTGCTGCACCCAGTCGAGCAGTTCATCCATTTTGATGACCGAGCCCTGCGGAATGCTGCCGGATGCGTAAAACTCCGGCAGGAACGAGCAGACGACCGCATATTCCGTGCCGTCGCTCTCAAACCAGACAAACCGCATTGCCGGGTCGGTATAGAGCCGCAGATCGCTGATCTCCCAGCCCGAGAGCTGTGCCGCGATCGCGTTGATGTCAAAGTGCTGCAGCCCGTTCAGCGGAACAGTCGCGATATAGGTCAGAATGCCGTGACCGTCGCTGCGGAAGACCGCGTCGCAGTCGCCCTGCGAGCCGCCGCAGGGAACAAGGTACGCCGCGGAACCGGTCTGCCGGATCGCCTTCTGCAGGCTGCCGCTCTCCCGCAGCACGTCGAAGGAATAGCTCCGGACCTCTGCTGTGCGGGAAAGGTCATACCATGTGTGTGCGTCGGGATCGTTCCGGCGGAGCTTCTCGGTCAGCACGCCGATATCCTGCCGCACTGCCTCGTCGACACGCAGCGCGCTGCCGGCATCCGACGCAGACGCGGTGCATATCGGCAGCCCGATCAGGATCGGTGCCGCGAACAGCCCCAGACAGGCAGTCATCACTGTGCGGATCATTTTCATACACTTCATATACACCGCGTTCCTTTCAACAGTTTTCCATCTTCATTGTACCATATTCCGACAGATCTGTCAAGTCAAAGGTTGCGCATTCCCCAAATGCTTGCGCATTTCGCAAAAGAATTACACGGAGGAGGGAGGAGCTGTTCCGTCAAGTTCATTTCTGCTGCTGAGCCCGGGTTTCGGGCACCTGCTGCCTCCTCCTTCCTGCCTCATGCCGAAAGGGCGAAAAAAGTCCCCGGAAAGCACCTGCTCTCCGGGGCTGCATTCATATCAGTGGACCGGTTCTGTCTCGGTCGTGGTGGTCTCCGTCACGTCGTTCCAGTCGGGCGGGGGACCTGCTCCGGCAGATGCACTGGTCATCGGTGCGCCGGAGTTCCCGTCCTCGACGGGCTCATCCGGTCCGGTGGGTCCTTCGATTTCCTTGTCGGATGACGGCATGCGGTCTGTATTGGTCGAGGACTGCGCAGTCGTTGCACGGGTGACCGTCGTCGACGCTGTGGTGTGCAGGGTCGCGGTCGTCGTGCGTGTGGTCGACGCAGTGCTCTGCGTGACAGTGCTCTGCCCGACGGTGCTCTGCGTGACGGTGCTCTGCGCGGACACGGTCGTCTGCGTGACGGCGGTCTGCTGTGCGCTGTTCTCTGTTTTCGGCGGGTCTGCGGTCGCGGAAACGGATTCTGTCCTGCTCTCTGTGGTAGCCGTCGTCTGCGCGGTGACGCCGGATTCTGTCGACTGTGCAGTGTCCGTCTGCAATGCGGCTGTGGTCTGTGCCGGGGCGGAATCGCTCCCGTGCCCGCTGTCCTCAGATACGCCGCCGGTGGCTGCACTGTTTTCCGCTGATGCCGTTGTTTCCGTGACCGTTTCACTGCCGGGGACGACCGGCGGGCGCTGCGGGCGGTTCAGGAGAAACATTGCTGCCGCGACGGAAAGACAGACGATCAGACTAGCTGCCGCAGCGGTATAGACATACCGCATATGTGTCAGCCTGATTCTCTGCCGGGGGAATGCCCGCTCCTGCACAGCGGTGCGGATGCGTGCCTCAGCCGCCGGATCGACCGGTGCGGAGAATTCTGCGATCAGCTCGGCTGCCTCTTCGTCCGTCAGTGCTGTCATCAGCTTTGTGAGCTCATCCTCAAGACGCATCCTCATCACCTCCCAGCATGGTACGCAGCTTTTTCATCGCGCGTGAAATTCGCATCTCTACGGTGCCCGTTCGCATGGAGAGCCGTTCTGCGATGGACGCTGCGGTCTCCCCGTTGTAATATTTCCGGAGCAGTATTTCACAGTCCGGTTCGCCGAGTGCGCGGATCGCGGCAAGCAGCTCGCGCTTGCGGTCGTTGGTGACAGCCTGTTCATCGGGTGCTGCTGTCGGGTCCTGAACCGTCTCGCTGAGCTCCTCGGGGGACTGCATCACAGCCCTTGCCGCATGTGCCCGATACCAGTCGATACAGCGCCTGCCGGTCATGGTTGCGAGCAGCGCGCGCACTGTGCCGCGGTCGGGGGTCACGCGCTCCCGCTGCTGCCAGAAGGCGAAGAGGATATCGCTTGCGAGCTCCTCCATGTCCTCTGCCGTGCAGAAGGTGCAGCCGCCGAGCCGCCGGCGCACGATCGCCAGCACCAGACCGGTATACTGCTGCAGGAGCTGCTCACAGCCCTTTTCCGGACGCTCCCGCATCAGGGCAAGCAAGGCTGTGTCTTCCATGACGGTCACATCCATCACCTCACCGTTCGCCCTCACCATTGTATTCGGACGCGCGCGCCGAATCCCCACACGAGGGCGGAAATTTTTTTATCGGATTCTTTATATGAATGCGGAGATGCGCAAGTCTGCCGATCGGCAAACGCGCCGGTTTTGCTTTGCAAAACACGGGAACAACTCCTCACTCCTCACTTCTCATTTCTCATTTCCCGCTTCACCCGTCGTGTGTCATGAGGAAGGCGAGAATGATGCTCGGCAGCACGACGATGATCGTGTTGCGGACCATTTGGCGGCGCAGGCGGTTCCACTCCTTATCGGTGACCGCGGTCTCGCGCGGGATGCTCAGCACACTGAGGATGACCGCGGCGGACATATAGATAAAGTAGCAGTTGACCGTGAACAGATATGCCGCGCCGAGCAGCATCCGCCACTGTGCATGCGCGATCGAATAGCCGCAGGTGCACAGCGGGGGCATCAGTGCCGTCGCGATCGCGACACCGGGCACGACGTTGTTGGCGCGCTCCTTTCGCGTGTTGCCGATGATGCCCGCAAACCCGCCCGCGACCGCGACGATCACGTCGAAGAAGGTCGGCTTCGTGCGCGCAAGCAGCTCCGAGGAGGGCGCATTGACCGGGGAGACAAGGAAAAACAGCGTCGAGACCAGCAGGCTGATCAGAATCTGGAACACAAAGCCGTATGTATTTCGCCGCAGATGGTGCCGGTGCACGGCGACCGTGTTGTATGCCATTGCGAGGAGACTGCCCATGAGCGGGGAAATCAGCATCGCGCCGATGATGACGGCGGCGGAGCCGGTGTTGAGCCCGACCGAGGCAATGAGGATCGCGCAGATCAGCACGCACATGTTCGTGCCGGTGACCTGTCCGCCGGAGATGATGCGCTCCTTGATCTCCTCATGGGTCGCGGAGTCGCCGTGCAGAGAGAAAATCCGCCGCAGCACCTGCATCAAATCATTCATGGCGAGCACTCCTATCAGATCAATATGACCATTATACCATGAATGCGACGTTTTTGCAAGAGGCAAGTGCCGCGGAACGACCGGAGAAACCGCTGCAAAGGACAGTTTTTCAGAAATTATTGCAAAGCCCTTGCAATTTATTCTGATTTATGGTAGAATGAAGATACTTATTTTGTCTTCAGGAGGTTGCTATGAAATACGGTTACTTTGATCTCGCAAACAAAGAATATGTGATCACCCGCCCCGACACTCCTTCGGCATGGTCCAACTACCTCGGCGACCCGGAGTACGGTGCGATCATCTCGAACAATGCCGCCGGCTACAGCTTTGTCAAGTCCGGCGCGAACGGCAGAATCGGCAGATTCCGCTTCAATTCCATGATGGCGCTCCCGGGCAGATACATCTATCTGTTCGACCGTGAGACCCGCGATTACTGGTCGGCATCGTGGCAGCCCGTGGGCAAGCCGGTCGAGCAGTACAAGTCCGTCTGCCGCCACGGCACCGCCTATACCGTGCTCGAATCCGAGTATGCCGGCATCGAGACCGTGACGACCTACTATGTCCCGGACACCTACGAGGTCTGGCAGTGCAGGATCACCAATACCTCGGACAAGCCCAGAAGGCTCGCCGTCACCGGCTTCATCGAGTTCACCAACGAGAGCAACTATCAGCAGGATCAGGTGAACCTCCAGTACACGCTCTTCATCACCCGCACCAGCTTCGAGGGCGGCAACCGCATCATCCAGCACATCAACGAGAATTCCGGCAAGGACGCTTCCGGCTCCAACCACAAGGAGCGCTTCTTCGGCGTCGCCGGTGCACCCGTTGCCTCCGCAAACGGCGACCTCTCTGCCTTCATCGGTCCCTACCGCACCTACTCCAACCCGATCGCGGTGGAAAACGGCAGATGCGACGGCACGATGAATTACAACTCCAACGCCTGCGGCGCTCTGCAGTCCGATATCGAGCTGCAGCCGGGCGAGACCAAGGTCCTCACCTATGTCTTCGGGCAGCGCAATTCCGCAGAGGCAGCCGAGATTCTGAAAAAGTATGAGACCTCCGGCACCGCGGACGCCGAGATCGAAAAGCTCCGCGCCTACTGGCACGAGCAGCTCTCGCACTTCGAGGTCGAGACCCCGTCGGACGAGTTCAACAACATGATCAATGTCTGGAATGCCTATCAGTGCTTCATCACCTCGATCTGGAGCCGCGCGGCATCGCTGATCTACTGCGGCGAGCGCAACGGCTACGGCTACCGCGACACCGTGCAGGATATTCAGGGCATCATCCACCTCAACCCGGAGATGGCGCTCGAAAAGATCCGCTTCATGCTCTCGGCACAGGTCGACAACGGCGGCGGTCTGCCGCTGGTCAAGTTCAACCACAACGCCGGTCACGAGAATACCCCGGATGACCCCGAATACGTCAAGGAGACCGGTCACCCGTCCTACCGCGCAGACGACGCGCTCTGGCTCTTCCCGACGATCATCAAGTACATCGGCGAGTCGGGCAATCAGGCATTCCTCGATGAGGTCATCGTCTACGCGAACGGCGGCGAGGACACCGTCTACGGGCACTTAAAGCGCGCGATCCGGTTCTCGATGGAGCGGCTCGGTGCACACCATATGCCCGCCGGTCTGCACGCGGACTGGAACGACTGCCTGCGTCTGGGCGCAAAGGGCGAATCGACGTTCGTCGCATTCCAGCTCTGGTACGCGATCCGCGAGATGCTCGAGATGGCGAAGGCAAAGAATGACACCGATTACATCGCATATCTGGAGAAGGCACAGGCAGAGCTCGGCAAGTCGCTCGCAGCCTGCTGGGACGAGGACCGCTTCATCCGCGGCATCCGCGAGGACGGCACAGTCGTCGGCGCGAAGGCAGACCCCGAGGCGAGCATGTGGCTGAATCCGCAGAGCTGGTCGGTCATTTCGCAGTTTGCGAGCGCAGAGCAGGCGGAGAAGGCGATGGAGAGCGTGCACAGCATCCTCAACACGCCCTACGGCGCAAAGCTGCTCGAGCCGCCCTATGTCGATCACTATTTCGACGGCGCGCTCATGCACATCTTCAACCCGGACACCAAGGAGAACGGCGGCATCTTCTCGCAGTCGCAGGGCTGGCTGATCCTCGCGGAGGCACTGCTCGGGCACGGCGACAGAGCGTTTGAGTATTTCATGGAGTCCTCGCCCGCCGCGATGAACGACAAAGCAGAGATTCGCGTCATGGAGCCGTATGTCCACGGGCAGTTCACCGAGGCGACCCGCTCGCCGTTTGCAGGGCGTTCGCATGTGCACTGGCTCACCGGCACTGCCTCGACCGTGATGGTCGGCTGCGTCGAGGGCATCTGCGGCATGCGCACGGAGCTCGGCGGTCTGCGCATTGACCCGTCGATCCCGGCGGCATGGGACGGCTTTAAGATTCACAAGCTGTTCCGCGGCAAGAAGCTGAACATCGACGTGCAGAATCCGAACCACGTCCAGAGCGGCGTGAAGGCGATGACCGTGAACGGCAAGCCGGTCGAGGGCAATTTCCTGCCCGCAGAGCAGCTCGCAGAGGTCAATGAGATCGTCGTCACACTCGGATGAAATCAACAATAACGATCGGCACGGCGTTTTTGTCCGTGCCGATTTGTCTGCATGCGGGGGAAATACCGGCGGGGGTTCCCCGTCCTGCCGGCAGAACAGCTCGCGGAGGTCAATGAGATCGTCGTCACACTCGGCTGATTCTCACAAAACAGACCCGGCACGGAGCGCTCTGTGCCGGGTCATTTTTTCGCCGTTTGTCGAAAAGGACTGATCATGCGGCGCTCGCACGCGGTGCTGCCTTAAGAATAGACAAAATCTCCCGAATCCGCTGCTGACGGAAACGGGAGATTCTCTTATTGCTCAGCCTGTTCACGGCGGTAGAATTCCTCGAGGCGGGGTCTTGCCGCGACATAGAAGGGTTCAAGCCGCTTGTCAAAGTGCTTGCCCATGCCCTCCATGATGATCCTGTCCGCCTGCTCAAAGCTCATGCTGTCCTTGTAGACGCGGCGGCTGACGAGTGCGTCGTAGACGTCGGCGATCGCCATGATGCGGGCTTCGAGCGGAATCTGCTCGCCCTTTAAGCCCATCGGATACCCCGAGCCGTCCCAGCGCTCGTGGTGGAAGTGCGCGACGTTCTCGGCGATCACATGGAATTCGTCGTCGTCGGTGCCCTCGAGAATCTGGTGGACGATGCGCGCGCCCTCGGCGGCGTGTGCCTTCATCTTCTCGAATTCCTCCGGCGTGAAGCGTCCGGGCTTGCGCAGCACGGCATCGTCAACGGCGATCTTGCCGAGGTCATGCATAGGCGCCGCCTTGATGACACGGTCGCAGAAGCTGTCGGTCAGACCGAGTGTGCCGTCCTGCTTCATCTCGTCGATCAGGATGCGCACAGCGGCACTGGTGCGCTTGATGTGACCGCCGGTCGAATTGTCGCGGCTTTCGACCATCGCCGCCATGCTCAGGATCAGGTGATCGTGCATCTCGCGCATGTGGGCGGTCTGCTGTGCAACACGGCTCTGCAGCTCGGTGTTGAAGCGCCCCATCAGCGAGATATAGCGCTGATTCTCGGTGTCGTCGTTCATCACGAGCTGATAGCCGCGGCGCTTCATGCCGGTGTAGAGATACTGCACATGAATGATGTAGACATGCCCGTCGGATTCGTAGCGCACCTGCGATCTCTGATGATCTGTCTTGAAGTCGGCGAGCCATTTCAGCACCGTGTCGCTCAGCCTTGCGTTTTTCTCGGGGAGCCGGTCGACGGATGCCTCCTTGAGCACGGGCAGCATCCGGCGGGCGGTCTCGTTGCTGCCGATATAGCGCAGCTTGAAATCAAACGACGCAAAGCCGGTATTGCCGGTCTGCACGAGCGAATCAATGACCGTGTCGTCGATATCGAAGAGCGTGATGCGGCGGATGATAATGAGATACATGCACTGTGCCACGACATAGGAGAGCGGCGTCAGATCGACCGGGACGGGCAGAACCTTCGAGCCGAAATAGCTGAATACGGCGAGCAGCTCGGGCAGGAACAGCAGGGCGATCATCCGGTTGGAAACATCGCGCTTTTTGAAATAGCTGTAGAGCAGCGCACAGATGTTCATGGTGAAAAATACCCACACCATGATGATAAAGACCGTGTGCATCGGACCGTATTCCTTGCGCAGCACGCCGACACCGTTGACGATCTCAAAGGTCTGGGTGCGGTAGAAGACCGTCGATTCACCGACCGTGATCGCGCTCAGATAGACGCCGGTCGTGACGAGCAGCAGCAGCGCATGAATGATCTGTTTCAGATGGATGCGGCACAGGCTGAAAACACTGAATGTCACGAAGAGCAGCTCATAGCATCCGCCGATATAGACGATCCTGTTTGCGGCGAGTGCCGTTTCGAGTGTGGTCGCGCGTGCCATGATCACATAGCCCATCAGCGAGATCGGGATCAGCGTGAACATCAGCGTGAAGTAGATATCAAAATGCTTGTGCCAGATGCAGGCATAGGTGACCGTGCACGCAAAGGACAGTGCGAAGAGTACGGTGTAATAGAGCTCAGCCAAAGACAGAGCCCCCTTTCTGTCAAATCATAGCATATCAGTGGTTCCGGAAGGCAGCCGAAGGGACAAGGGCATGTCCGGATGCAGCAGCCCGGTTTTCAGCAAATCTGCACAGTTAATCCATGCTACCATATTATAGCATTTCAGAAGCGTTTTGTCTACTGTTTCGGGCGGATTTTGTGATTTGCGGGCGAAAACAGGCTTGCAGGCACGCTTTTTTTGCCGGAAATGACCTTCGGTGACCGCGAAAGTGACGAAACTGTCATTTCAGAGTCACGGCAGAGTCATTTTCGTGTGCTACAATAGAGACAACAAAACAGCGCGGAGCGATCCGCAGAAGGGATGGGTTCAGATGGAACTGCTGAAAATGGAGCACCTGACAAAAATCTACGGAAAGGGCGAGAACGAGGTGCGCGCCCTCGACGATGTGTCGTTCACCGTGCCGAAGGGGCAGATGCTCGCGATCATCGGACCGTCCGGGTCGGGCAAATCGACGCTGCTGCACATCATCGGCGCGGTCGACCGCCCCACCTCCGGCAAGGTCTATCTCAACGGCGAGGACGTCTTTGCCCGCAAGGACGAGCAGCTCGCGATCTTCCGGCGGCGCGAGGTCGGGCTGATCTATCAGTTCTACAACCTCATTCCGGTGCTGACCGCCGAGGAGAATATGACGCTGCCGATGATCATGGACGGCAAGAAGCCCGAGAAGGCTGCCGTTGACAAAATGCTCGATCAGATGGGGCTGCTGCAGCGCCGGAACCATCTGCCCTCGCAGCTCTCGGGCGGGCAGCAGCAGCGCGTCTCGATCGCCAGAGCGCTCTTCAACATGCCGAGCGTCATTCTCGCGGACGAGCCGACCGGAAACCTCGATTCCAAGAACAGCCGCGAGATCATGGAGCTGCTGCGTCAGCTCAACCACGACTTCGGGCAGACCATGCTGATCATCACGCATGACGAAAACATTGCGCTGCTCTGCGACCGCGTGATCGCGATCGAGGACGGCAGGATCCTGCGCGACGAGCTGACCGGCAGAGCCAGCCGCACGGAGGAGCAGGCAGAGGAGGGTGAGGACAATGCGGTTTGAGGGAACGCTCGCCCGGCGCTATATCTTCTCGCAGAAGCGGCACAGCCTGCTGACCGTTTGCAGCATCACGATCGCGGTCGCGATGATGGCGATGATCTTCATTCTCGTGCAGACGATGTTCGCCTCGGAGCGCACGCACATCATCAACACGGAGATGCCGTTCCACACGGTGCTGCTCTCCGAGAAGGTCATCCCGGAATCACTTCTGGACGAGCTGCGGGCGTCGCCGGCGATCGCCGACTGCGGCTATTTCGAGCCCGATCAGTATTACACGCCGGAGAAGCCCGGCAGATACGTCGAGTATTCGCCGATGAAGTCGGTCTATAACTACTATCTCGCATATAAGAAGTATTCGGAGGAGGAGCTTGCTGCGCTTTCAGACCCGGGCAGCGCCGAAAGCAGAGAATTGCGGATGCAGTCCGGCTCCTCGGTGATCCGGGTCCCGGAAAAGGGCGCAAAGCCGGTCTACATCAACTATGCCTTCCGCCTGAAGGAGGGGATGATGGAGCCCTACAGCGTCGTGACCGATGCGATCAACAACGCAGGTCTCTCCGGCGAGATCCACCAGCTCCGCAACGATGAGCTGATCATTTTTGATTACATCGGCATGGACGGCAAATTCAGCATGGCGATGATGTTCACGCTGGTCTTTGTGCTGGTCGTGCTCTTCGCAATGGCACTGCGCATGGTGATCGACACCGCGTTTGAGATCTCCTCGCGCGAGCGGGAGCGGCAGTTCGGCGTGCTCCAGTCCATCGGCGCGACGAAAAAGCAGATCGTCCGCATCATCACGCGGGAGGGGCTGCAGCTCTCCGTGATCGGCGTGCCGCTCGGGCTCTGCCTCGGCATCGGCTTTGCCTACCTGACCTACCGCGTCGTGCTCTCGACCAAGGTGATCTACTGGACATGGGGCGAGCACGGCATGGACGACGTGATCTTCAAGGTCGGCGCCGGCGGGCTGATTACCGCGGCGATCACGGGTCTTGGCTGGGTGCTGCTCTCGGCATACGGCACGGGCTTGCGCATGGTGAAGAAGAAGGCGCCGATCGAGGCGGTGCGCGCGTCGCAGTCGAAGATCAGAAAGGTCAAAAAGCACTCGGTCTTCGGGCTGCTGTTCGGATGGGTCGGGGCACTTGCGGCAAGAAATGTCCGCAGAAGCAAGAAGCGCTATGTCGTGACGATTCTGTCGCTGGCGGTGTCGGTCACGCTGGTCGCAACGGTCTCCTATGCGGCAGACAGCTACCGCAGAATCGCAACTGCCGCGGTCTCCGAATTCGGTGCAGTCACCGGAGTGGAGTGCCAGATGATGATCGAGGGCTATGCCGATTCGATCGGAAAGGATGCCGGAAAGCAGCTCGAGAAGGAGCTCAGTGACACCGGCTATTTCAAGTCGGCGCGCGTGCTGTACGGCGTGTACGGCGGAGAAAAGCTCAGTCGTGTCGATAATCCGGAGGATATCCCCGAGGCTGCAAAGGCACAGGCTGACGAGAATTACTCCCTGCCGGAAATGGGCGGCATGTACTATTTCATCTATCTGAATGAAGAGGATTATAACAATTATTTTGACGGCGAACCGCAGATCTCCTATCAGGAGCTGACGCAGAGCAGGCGTTATGTGCTCATCACGGGCAAGCAGTTACCTGCGCCTGAAACACTGCCGATCCACGACAACAGGCTGACGGTCGCGCTGAGTGCGATCGTTCCGCTCTCCGACGAGCGCCGCGCAGAGAAGGTCGCAGAATGGGAGGCACAGCAGGAGGAGAAGCGAAAGGCGGCAGAGGCAGAAGGGGAGGAATACGAGCCGGAAGCGGACGGACCGCATTTCTTCACGTCATTCGTCGGCTGGGACGCGGAAAAAAAGCAGCCGATCGAAGCGGACGGCGAGATCGTCAACAAGGCATTCACCGCTGAAATAGCCGGGCAGCAGAGCAAAAAATCGACGCTGTTTACGGAATACGGCATCACCTTCCTTGTCTCCACGGTCGATGTCTATATGGAGAACGAGATGCTGACCTCCCTCCAGCATGCCGAGTATACCTTCGCGCTGGATTTCAAGGACGATGACAGCTATTCCGCGGCATTGGAGTGGATTAAGACGCACCCGCGCTATCAGTATGAGGAACATGAGGATTACTACAGCATGGTGCGGCAGATCGAGACGGGCACGGCAGCGGTCGATCTGACCATCCGCGTGCTGTCGCTCCTGATTTCGATGATCGCAGCGGTCAGCATGATCAATGTCATTTCGACGGGCATCCTCAACCGCAGATCGGAGCTGGCGGGCATGCAGTCGGTCGGCATGACGCGCAGGCAGCAGCTCGGGCTGGTGCTCTGCGAATGCGTGCAGTTTGTCATCGGCGGCATCGTGCTGGCGCTGGTCTTCACAATGGGGGCGGTCTTCGCGATGCGCAAGCTGGTCAACGCGGTCGGGCTGCCGGAGCTGGCAGATCAGCTCGGGCTGACCTACACAAAGCCGCTGCCGGTCATCGGCATAGCAGCGGTCTGCGCGTTTGCGGTCGCCGTGATCGCGGCACTGCTCCCGCTCGGACGCATGCAGCGCGAGCCGATCGTCGAGTCGCTGCGCGGATTTGACTGAACCGCTTGACAAACCGCGCAGTCCGTGATACAATGAAGCTGCGGGGCTCAAAGTCCCGTAATTCAGCCGAAACGAGGCGATCTGTATGAATCAATACACCATCACCGTCATCCGCAAGCTCGGGGTCAACGAGTTTTCCGACGAGGAGGCGGTCGGCAGCTTCGACGCCGAGATGATCGGTCCGGCAAAGCGCGCCGCGAGCGAGTACATCCAGAACTGGCTCATCGACCGCAAAATTCAGGTGCGCACCCGCAATGACTGGGTCAGGGACGTCAAGCGCGGCGGCTTGTCGCGCGAGCTGCTCGTGACCGAAAACGGCGCAATGGTCAAGATGATCTTTGTGCTGCGCGAAAACTGACAGCGTTCTGATCCCAAAGCTGCCGGCATCGGTTGTGCCGGCAGCTTATCTTTGTCTGGAATATACAATCTGTATAATTCTGCGTGCGTTTTACGGAATGAGGCTGTTTTTGCCGCGGACAGCTCAATTTGGAGCATCTTGCGAATTATGACGATTGAAAAACTAAACAAAACGGAACGTGCTGCTTTGTGCAAATCCACGGAAAAAACTCCGCAATAAATGGAAGAATTAAAAAACTGTTCACGAAAAGTTCATGGAAATTCCATATAATACTATCTGTTTTCGGATATAATGAAAGTGTCGGGCTTACCGACCCAAAAATGAGAGGGATTTTTGGAAAAAACTATTTTTCGAGAGGGGAATTCACATGATCAGAACCTTTACCCAACGCATGGGCGCACTGTGTACCGGAGCGGTGCTCGCACTCGGATGCTTCGCGCTTCCCGGCAGCACGACCCCGGAACCGGCAAAGGCAGCCGATGCCAACTACGCAAGACTCCTGCAGTATTCTCTGTACTTCTTTGACGCCAACATGTGCGGCAAGGACGTCGAGTCGCAGGGCGCAATGTCATGGCGCGGCAACTGCCACACCGACGACGCGGTTCCCGGCGGCTATCACGATGCCGGCGACCATGCAATGTTCGGTCTGCCGCAGGGCTATGCCGCATCGACCATCGGCTGGGCGTACTACGAGTTTCCGGAGGCGTTCAAGCAGGCAAAGCAGGAAACACACTTCAAGACCATTTTCAAGCACTTCACCAATTTCTTCAAGGCATCCGTCAAGATGAACGGCGACAGCGTTTCCGAGTTCCTGTATCAGAAGGGCTCCGGCGTGGAGGATCACTCCTACTGGGGCGCGCCTGAGAATCAGCCGGGCGGCAGAAAGATGTACTGGACCACCAACAGTGCCAGCGACATCGCAGGCGACTACGCGGCAGCGCTCGCACAGGATTATCTGTTCTACGGCGATGAGGAGTCCCTGAAGGTCGCTAAGGCGCTGTACAAGTTCTCCACGCAGTACAACAAGATCGAGACCAACGGTCCGACAGAGAACGGTCAGACCTTCTACTATGCAGGCAGCAACGCGAGCGCGAAGGACGAGCAGGAGTGGGCTGCAGCATGGCTCTATCTCGCAACGAAGGATAACTACTACAAGGAAGAGATGGTTGCGCACAGAGAGCAGTATCTCGGCTGGGTCCACAACTGGAACACCGTCGCACAGGGCGCAGAGATCCTGCGCGCTGAGATCACCGGCGAGTGGAACGGCGTTACCTCCTGGATGGAAGGTTCCATGAGCAGCAAGATGAAGGACGGCTACTATCACCTTGACAGATGGGGCAGCGCAAGACTGAACTGCGGCATGCAGCTGGCAGCACTGGTCGCGACCAAGCGCGGTCACGGCAGCTTCAATTCCTGGTGCCAGGGTCAGATGAGCTACATCCTCGGTCAGAACCCGTTCAATACCTGCTTCGTGACCGGCTACGCCTCCAATTCCACCAAGAATGCACACTACAGAGCAGCATCCGGCTACAACAACTACGATGAGCTCGGCAAGAATACCCAGTACGGTCCCAACGGCAAGATGCTGATCGGCGCACTTGCAGGCGGTCCCTACGCACAGAACGAAGACGGCTCCGGCCCGCTGGTCTACACGGATTCCGTGCAGGACTATGTCGGCAACGAGGTCGCTGTTGACTACAACGCATGTCTCGTCGGCGCAGCAGCAGGTCTGTGCGCAGCAGCCAAGTCCGGCACGCCCGATTCCAACATCACCGGCGTGAAGAGCGTCGTGCTCGATGACGGTTCCTCGATCACCACGACCCCGTCCTCCGATCAGCCGCAGGAGACCACCACGACCCCGAAGCAGGGCACTGAGCCGATCGTCACCGGCGGTTCGGACACCCCGAGCGTCAACGGCGATACCGTCGAGGTCAAGGTCGGCAAGTCCTACACCATCAGCGGGCTGCAGGCACTGCCTGAGGACAAGCGCATGGTCGAATTCCCGTATAAGGATTTCGGTCTGGAAGGCTCCACCGCGAAGATCAAGAAGGTCGAAGTCAACATCTCCTCGACCAACGGTCAGAGCATCAACAAGTATGTCGGCGCATTCGGCACCTCCACCACCGTGGAAGCAGACGGCTACTGGTACATGAGCGACGAGATCACCCAGACGATCAGCGGCACCAGCGGCACGATCAGCTGGGAGCCGTCCTCCAGCGTCGCAAACATCATTCAGTATAACTACGACGGTTCTCTGAAGGTCGGCTTCTGGTGGGTCGACTGCCAGGAATTCAAGATCGACTCCGTGAAGTTCTATCTTGACGGTGCGACCTCCACCACCAAGCCCACCACCGAGACAACGACCACCACGACCACCACGACCACGACGACCACCACGACCCCGCAGCCCTCGAATAACCAGCCCACCATGCTCGGCGACGTCGACTGCGATAATCAGGTCACGGTTGCAGACGCAGTTCTGCTCGCACGCTTCAATGCCGAGGACAAGGAGATCACCGTTTCCTCGATCGGCAAGCTCAATGCGGACTGCGACGGTGTCTCCGGCATCGGTGCAGGCGACCTGACGGCGATCCTCGAGTATCTTGCAGGCATCCGCAAGAGCCTGTAAGATGACTGCCGGAAACGGCAAATTCCCATAGCAGCAACACGGATACGGTCGGAAATGACCGTATCCGCGTTCGCATATACAAATGTCAGCGAAAAAACAATCAGCTGATGTAAAAAGGGAGGAAATTACCATGAAGCACCAATTCAAAAAGCGCCTGACAGCCGGCATACTCTGTGCCGCCATGCTCGGGAGCACCGCTGCGGCGTATTCGCCGATGACTGCCGCGGCAGATGCGGGAGACCCCAACTACGGGGAAGCGCTCGCGATGTCGCTCTACTTCTACGACTCGAATGCCTGCGGCTCCGGCATCACCGGCGGACCGCTGACATGGCGCGGTGACTGCCACACCTATGACGGACAGGGTGCGGCAAGCGGCGTCGACGGCTCGATCCGGCAGTATGTCGACCCGGACGGCGACGGCAATGTCGATCTCAGCGGCGGCTATCATGACGCCGGCGACCATGTGAAGTTCAACGTCACGATCGGCTTTGCGCTGAACGGTCTCGCGCTCTCGGAGTATCTGCGCGAGGGCGTCTATGCGAAGGCGGGCTGCAAGGATCACCTGATCTATGTGCTTCGCCGCGGTGCGGATTATCTGATGAAGACCACCTTCCTCGACGAGAGCGGCAATGTTGTTGCAGTTGCGGGTACCGTCGGCGACGGCAACACCGACCACGGCATCTTTACGCCGCCCGAGGAGCAGACCTATGCGCGCACGGTCTATTGGCTGACCGCCTCGAAAAACAATTCTGCTGTCTGCTGTGAAATGGCAGCCGGTCTGGCGGGCACGGCTTATGTTGTCAAGGATTCCGACCCCGCCTACGCGCAGAAGTGTATCAAATATGCCAAGGCGCTTGAGGCGTTCGGCACGCAGCACACCGGAAACAACTGCGACGGCATGAGCTTCTATTCCACCGATGCGCAGTATCAGGATGAGCAGGCCATGTGCGATACATGGCTCATGCTGCTCGGCGAGGGCAGCGGTTCCTCGATGCAGCTTACCGGAAACGGAGCCTACACCGGCGGTCAGTACGACGGCTGGAAGTTCACATGGGACAAGACCTGGCAGGGCTATGCCGCGATGATGTACAAAAAGACCGGCGAAGAAGTCTGGAAGAACGAGCTGATCTACGAAATGAAGAATGCAGGCGGTCTTTCCACAAGCTCCTACAACGGCAATGCAGGCTGGGGCAACTCCCGTTACAACTGCGCACTCCAGATGGATGCGCTCACGGCTGCCGGCGATGACAAGGATTCTGAGTACGCAAAAGCGGCGAAATACCAGATGGACTACATCCTCGGCAACAACAGCTATGGGTACAGCTTTGTGGTCGGCTACGGCAGCAAGTGGCCGACGCATATCCACCACCGCGCGGCGGCGCATCTTTCGGAGGGGCAGTCGCTTGCGTCGAACCCCGAGATCAAGTTCACGCCTTACGGCACGATGGTCGGCGGTCCGGACAACAACGGCTATGAGGACCATGCCGACAAGTATCAGTACACCGAGCCTGCGCTGGACTACAACGCCTGCTTTGCGCTTGCGATCACCGGTCTGTATTCCCTCTACGGCGGCGATGCTTCCGCGATGAAGACCGTTGCGCAGAATGCTTCTGAGATCAACGAGTCGTTTGTGTTCGGCGATTCGCAGCAGACGCAGGAAACGACCACGACCGAGACGACCACGACCACGACGACGACCACAACCTCCGAGACCACAACGACCCCGCAGCCCGGCACCCGGACGCCCGGCGATGTCGACTGCAGCGGCGATGTCAATGTCGCGGACTGCGTGCTGCTGGCGCGCTTCCTCGCGGAGGACCACGATGTGACGGTGACCGCGCAGGGCAAGCTCAATGCCAATGTCAACACCGACAGTGACGTGACAAGCGACGATCTGACCTGCATCCTTGAATATCTTGCGGGAATGAGCGACTCCCTGTAATGCGATCCGCGCACGGTGCAAAAGCCGTGCGCGGATTTTTGGAGTGTTTGAAATATGAAGAAGAAACGGAAAACCGACAAAACAGCAGTGATCGTCCTTGCGCTGTATCTGGGCTTTCTGGCGTTCGCCTTTGACGCGAACAACCGCCTCTGCGTCACGGAGCTGACCTGTCAGAATGCGGCACTGCCTGCGGAATTTGAAGGCTTCTGCATCGTGCAGGTGTCCGATCTGCACAACAAGGAATTCCTCTGGAACAATTCCTCGCTGCTGAAGGCGATCCGGGCGCAGTCGCCGGATATCATTGTCATCACCGGCGATGTTGTGGACACAAGCACGCACACCGATACGCGGTCGGCGCTGAAAACGGTCGGGCAGCTTGCGCAGATCGCGCCGACCTATTATGTCACCGGCAACCACGAGCACCGGCTCTCCCTTGAGGAGCAGGCGGATTTTTATGACAAAATTGCGCAGACCGGCACGGTGCTCCTCGACGACCGCTTCGTGCAGCTCACGCGCGGCGGTGCGGAGATCTCGCTGCTCGGGCTCGACGACAATTCGCTCGGCAGCTTCAAGCTCGATCAGCTTGTGCAGGATTCGCCCGGACCCGTGCGCATTCTGCTCGCACACGAGCCGCAGTATCTCCCGGATTACGCCGCAGCCGGCGTCGATCTGGTATTCACCGGGCATGCACACGGCGGACAGTGGCGGATCCCGTTCACGCATCAGGGGCTCTATGCGCCCGATCAGGGCTTGCTCCCGGATATGACCGAGGGCGTTTTCACCGAGGGCGGCACGTCGATGGTCGTCAGCCGCGGGCTCGGCAACAGCGCGTTTCCGCTGCGAGCGTTCAACCGCCCCGAGCTGATCGTCATGCGTCTTACAGTCTGACGTCAGCGCCCGCAAAGACCGCGAAGGCGTCCCAGTCCATGTCGGCGAGGCGCTTTGCCGCCTTTTCGATCGTCTCGCGGCTGCCGAAGGACGAAAATCGCAGCCAGCCCTCGCCCTGTGCGCCGAAGCCCGCACCCGGCGCCGAAATGATGCCGAAGCGTTTGAGCAGGCTGTCGAAGCAGTCCCACGATCTCATGCCGTGCGGGCACTGCATCCAGACATAGGGCGCATGTGTGCCGCCGGTCGAGAACACGCCGCTGACCTCGAGCGCATCGCGGATCATGACCGCGTTTTCCATGTAGGCGTCGATATCGCGCTGCACCTGCTGCTGTCCCGCCGGGGTGAACACCGCCGCCGCGCCGCGCTGCACGATATACGAGGTGCCGTTGTATTTGGTCGCCTGCCGCCGCTTCCAGAGGCGGTGCAGCGAGATGCCGTCCTGCATCAGCGCGCGCGGCACAATGACCCAGCTGCACCGGACGCCGGTGAAGCCTGCCGTTTTCGAGAAGGAGTTGACCTCGATCGCGCAGGTTTCCGCGCCCGCGATCTCGAAGATGCTGCGGGGGAGCGCGGCGCTGCGGATGTATGCCTCATACGCCGCGTCGTAGATGATGCAGGCTTTGTGCGCGTGGGCGTATTCGACCCACTGCCGCAGCTGTGCGCGGGTATAGACCGCGCCGGTGGGGTTGTTCGGCGAGCAGAGGTAGACCAGATCGGCGTGCACGCTGTCGTCGGGCATCGGCAGAAAGCCGTTTTCGCGCGAGCCGCTGAGAAAGCGGATCGTCCGCCCCGCCATGACGCTGGTGTCGTAGAAGACCGGATAGACCGGGTCGGGCAGGAGCACCGTGCTCTCGGGCGCGAAGAGGTCGCAGAGGTTGCCGAGGTCGCTCTTTGCGCCGTCGCCGATGAAAATGTCGTCGGCGCCGATGCTGACATTTCGCTGCCGGTAATATCCGGCGATCGCCTCGCGCAGAAAGCGTTCGCCCTGCACGTCGCCGTAGCCGTGGAAGGTCGCGGGGTACTGCATTTCCTGTGCCGCCGCAGCCATCGCGGCGCAGACGGCAGGCGCCAGCGGGCGGGTGACGTCGTTGATGCCGAGACTGAGCAGCTCCGCGCCCGGGTGCGCCGCCAGATGCCTGCGCGCGCGTTCGGCGATCTCGCTGAACAGATAGTCCTGCTTGAGCCGCATGCAGTTTTCGTTGAGCTGCAAAGTGTTCACCGCCTTTCAGAATCCGTGAGAACGCCGGATGGAGCAGCAATCCTTGCGAAAGGCTTCAGCGCAAAGGTGACTGCTCCATTTCTCATTTCTCATTTTTCATTTCTCATTTCCTGATCGGGTGCCGGATGACTGTTTTCAGCTTTTCGGGGGCGGTGCGGCGCGGGTCGGAGAGGTAGATCTCATGGTGCAGCCGCGTGTCGGAGAAATCCGTCACATAGCCCTGCTCCGCGGCGAAGGCGTCCATGCGCGCGACGGTCGCGGGCTCGTTGTCATAGGGTCCGACGTGCAGCATCTGCACGCAGAGCCCCTCCTCGATCTCCAGCAGCCCGGCAGCGGAACAGTCGAGCTGCTTTTTGCGCGATGCCATTTCGACCGCCCAAGCAAATTCCGCCTGCGTGACAAACTCCGGCAGGCGGATGACCGAGATCCACTGAAACGCGGATTTGTCGGTCAGGTCGGGCATCCCGGGCTTCTCGGTGCGCCAGAAGCCCTCGAGCGGCGGCACGACATATTCAAAATATCCCGGGATCGCGTGCCCGCTTTTCGGACTCATTTTCAGCGTGTAGGCGAGGGCATAGAGCACATTCAGTGCCTGCGCATAGCTGCCGCCCTCGGCGTTTGGGTCGCCCTCGCCGCGCACCGCGAGAAACGCCGCCTTCGGCACGGTGACGATCGCGGGCTCAGCCTTCGGTGCGTAGAGCGCCTTCATTTCCTTTTTGTAGTCAAAAGCCACAGTCTTCTCCCTTCATGCAGAAAATGCTCCGGACAGATGCCGACGGCACGCATCCGGAGCATGATTCATGCGAGCTTCAGAACATTGAGCAGCAGCAGCCAGCTCATACCGTAATACGTCACGACGGCGACAAGGTCGTTGATGGTCGTGATGAGCGGACCGGAGGCAACTGCCGGGTCGACCTTGATTTTCTTAAAGAACAGCGGGATCAGCGTGCCGACGGCGCTGGAGATCAGCATTGCCAGCAGCAGCGAGATGCCGATGCACCCCGACACCGAGAACGAAAACAGCGCGCCGCGGTGCTTGAAGAGCATGATATACACGCCGACAAACAGGAATGACAGTGACCCCAGCAGCAGACCGTTGCAGAAGCCGACGCGCATCTCCTTGCCGACCAGATGCATTTTCTGCTTAAAGGTCAGGTTTTCGTCGATCAGCACGCGGATGGTGACCGCGAGCGACTGCGTGCCGACATTGCCCGCCATATCGAGAATGAGCGACTGGAATGCCATGATCAGCGTGAGCTGTGCGATCACGCGCTCAAACACGCCGACGACCGCCGAGACGACCAAGCCGAGCGCGAGCAAAATCAGCAGCCACGGCAGACGCTTCTTCATGCTCTGCCCCAGCGGCTCCTGCAGGTCCTCCTCCGCGGTCAGACCTGCCAGACGCGCGTAGTCCTCGCCCATTTCGTCGTCGACGACCTCGATGATGCTCTTCGCGGTGATGACGCCGAGCAGCCGGTTGCTGTTGTCGAGCACCGGAATGGAGTCCTCGGAATAGTCCTTGAGCTTTTCGATACAGTCGTCGATTGTCTCGTGCGCGTAAACATAGGGGAATGACGTGACGATCAGGCTCTCGAGCGGCTGCCCGCTGCGCGCGGTGATCAGCTCCTTGAGGTCGATCGCGCCGTAGAAAGCGCGGTGCTCATCGACCACGAACAGCGTGGAGATGTTGTCGTTGTCCTCTGCCTGCCGCACGAGCTCGCTCATTGCCGCCTTGACCGAGAGATTCTCGCGGATGACGATGCAGTTGGTCGTCATGCGGCTGCCGATCTCGTCCTCGTCGAAGGATGCGATCAGGCGGATCTCGTCGCGGATATCGGGCGGGAGCGCCTCGATGATGAGAATGCGCTTGTCCTTCGCGATCTCGTGGAGCACGTCGGCAGCGGTGTCGGTCTCGAGCTGAGAGACGACCTCTGCCGCTTTTGAGAGGTCCATTTCGTTGAGATAGATGCCGGCGGTTGCTTCGTCGAGGTATTCAAACGCCTCGGAGAGCAGGTCGGCGGCACAGACGCGGTAGAGCCGTCTGCGCTCCTGCACGGTCAGGGCATCCATGACCTCCGCGATGTCCTTGCCGTGATAGCCCTCGAGCTTCTGCTGCATCGCCTTCGGGCTGGCATTGCCGCGAATGATCGTGATGATCTCGCGTTCGTAATCCGGGATACTCGCGACAGCCGCTTCGGTGTCGGCTGCGGTATCCGTGAGCTTTGTTTCCTCTGCCATAGGAAATCCTCCGTTTCGTGCGCATGAAATCTGCTGCAGATCTCATGACAGCCGTAACGGACAAACCAGTAAAAAGACCCCTGTCTGCGGTTCAGACGGGGTCAGCAGCTTCAAGCCGGAGAGCAAGGGCGGCGGGAGGGCGATCCTCTGCCGTGTCAGTTCCGACGGCTTGAAGCATGCTTCGCCGGTTTGAACCGCAACTGTCACTGTTCGCCACTATGCTCACCTCACTTTATCATTGTTCTCCTGCAACACATCTATTATACCAAAATTCAGTTTAACTGTCAAGCGGAAGATGCAAAATCTGATACAGGAATATCCGCCCGGTATTGCGGACAAGCAAAGGGCTTGGAGTTTGTGCTCCAAGCCCCCTGTTTCAGGTTTCATTGGTAATGCTGAGCGGCTTTTCATCCGTAAACAGCGGATAATCGGTTTTCCTTTCGTAATTCAGAATGATCCAGTCAACACTGACCGTGTATTCCATTGTCAGACTGCCGTTCTCCGCGGCGTCGCTGTCAATGTAAAACGGCAGTGTGACCGCTGTGTCATCCGCCGAAAGCGGGCAGCACACAGAATCCGATACCGTACCGTCTGCGCCGGTGACTGGGGCAGCAGTGCCGTCCGCACTGCGCAGCCGCACCGTCAGCTTCAGCGTATCCGAGCAGCCCTGTGCCGCATAGAGATCGGAAGCATTCAGCGTAAACGCATAGCCTCGTTTGTCCGCAGATTCTGTTTCAATGCTTTGCAGCGTGCAGCCGCAGACCGCAAGATCATTGTGATCCTGCTTGGCAAGCTCTGTGCGCTCCTCGATCGTCAGCTCTGCGATCTCCTCCTGCGTGATCGGCTTATGATAGACCTTCTCCCCGACAGTAAAGGACGGGGCGTCGGTCACGATGACCGGCTCGGGTGCTTCTGCGATGAGCGGTTCCGCCGCGGCAGTGTCTGGCTGCGGTATTTCTGCGGGTTTACGCCACCCTGCCGATGCAAGCACGACGCTCCCGGCAATTCCTGCACAGGCTGCGCCCGCCAGTGCGCCGAGCAGATGCCTTCTTACGGTATGCCTTTGATGTTTTTGCATTGCCATATGCAATACCTCCTCCCTGCATTGTTCAGAAACGGTGATGCGGTCTGTCACGCGGCAGAAAATCTGCATATTCACGGTGTGATCTCCTCTCCGAGCGCCTCGCGCAGCAGCTTTCTTGCGCGGTAAAGCTGCGTCTGTACGGCGGTCTCTGTTTTTCTGAGCATCTGTGCGATCTCGCGGACGGAATACCCCTCATAATAATAGAGGTGGATGACAAGGCGGTATTTCGCGGGCAGCGCGCAGACCGCCTCCCAGAGCGTGTGCTCCTCGGGCGTGACGCAGAGCTCCTTTGCGTCGTCGAGCGGCACGGAATGCCGTCTTCGGAAGCACCGAAGCAGGTTTTTGCATGCGTTGACCGTCACGCGGAGCATCCAAGCCTTTTCCGATTCCGCATCGGGAAAGGGCTGCTCCCGCGCAAACCGCTTGAGAAACATATCGTGCGTGATATCCTCGGCGTCCTGCACATTGCGGCAGTAGGCGAGTGCCGTGCGGTAGACCGTGTTTTTGAGGCGGTCGTAGATTTCCGCCATCTGTGCCTGTTCCATGGAATCTGCGCTCCTTCTGAAAGACCTTTCACTACACAAACAACCGAGGCGGGTCAAATATCACACGGCGCAGAAAAAATTTTATGGTAGGAGAGAGAAAGCCGAGTGAGAAGTTGGGAGTGAGAAGGGAGGAGTTGTTCCGTTATCCGGGATAAGCGGCTGAACGAAGGTTGCACAAGGGACTTGGGGCTTGCCTCATTCAAAATCCATCACGAAGCGATACCGCCGTTTCTCACTTCTCATTCCTCACTTTTCACTCCTCGCTTTGATTCTTGGCTGTTACCGGATTCCCGTCAGCTCATAGCCGGCGTCAGTGATCGCCTTGCGGATGGCTGCCTCGTCCACGGTCTCTGCTGCCTCGACCGCAGCCGTGCCGCTCTCGTGGCTGACGCTCTGCACGGTCAGACCGATGCCCTCGAGCGCCTTTTTGACATGTGCCTCACAGTGCGGGCACATCATGCCCTTGATCTCCAGTGTCTTCATAGTCTGGTTCCTGCCTTTCATTTCGATGATTTTGGTATCTCGGACATCCGCCGTCTCCGGGGATGTGACCGGCTTGAAGAGGTTGAGCCGCAGCGCGTTTGTGACCACACAGAAGCTCGAGAGGCTCATCGCAGCCGCACCGAACATCGGACTGAGCGTCAGCCCGAACGGCACGAGCACGCCCGCTGCGAGCGGTATGCCGATGATGTTGTAGCAGAATGCCCAGAAAAGGTTCTGCCGGATCTTCTGCAGCGCCGCACGGCTCAGGCGTACCGCATTGAGCACGCCGGTCAGCGAGGGCTGCATCAGCACGGCGTCTGCCGCATCGACCGCGATGTCGGTGCCGGTGCCGATCGCCATGCCGACGTCGGCGCGGGTGAGGGCGGGCGCGTCGTTGATGCCGTCGCCGACCATGCAGACGGTGCCCTGCTCCGCCAACTCCCGGATGACCTGCTCCTTGCCGTCGGGTCTGACGTCGGAGATGACGCGGTCGACGCCCGCCTGCCTGCCGATCGCTTCGGCGGTGCGCGCGTTGTCGCCGGTCAGCATGATGACCGAGAGCCCCAGCTTTTTGAGCTCGGCGACCGCGAAGGCGCTGTCGGGCTTGATCGTGTCGGCAGCGGCAATGATGCCGAGCAGCCTGCCGTCACGGATGAACCACAGCGGCGTTTTGCCTGATCCCGCGAGCAATTCCGCCTGACGCTGCATGTCTTCCGGGATATCACAGATCCCGGCGGCGGTCTGACCGTTACAGCCGCGCAGGGCATGTCCGCCAACCTGCGCCGATACCCCCGCGCCCGCCTCCGACGAGAAACCGTCGGCATCGGACAGCGAAATTCCGCGTGCCTGCGCATATTCCGTGACCGCCCTGCCAAGCGGGTGCTCGCTGAACTGCTCCAGCGAAGCCGCCAGCGTCAGCAGCTCCGATTCGGTCACGCCGTCGGCGGGCAGCAGATCGGTGACCGACGGCGCGCCCTGCGTCACGGTGCCGGTCTTGTCGAGCACGACGGTCTGCACGCGCCCGGTCTCCTCGAGCGCGGCGGCGGTTTTATAGAGAATGCCGTGCCTTGCGCCGACGCCGTTTGCGACCGTGATCGCGACCGGCGTGGCGAGCCCGAGCGCGCAGGGGCAGCTGATGACCAGCACCGATACCCCCCGGGCAAGCGCATAGGCAGGGGTCTGCCCGAGCAGCAGCCAGACGGCGAAGGTCACCGCGGCGACCGCGAGCACCGCCGGCACGAATACCCCGGAGACCCTGTCGGCGAGCTTTGCGATCGGCGCCTTGGTCGCGGCGGCGTCGCCCACCATGCGGATGATCTGCGAAAGCGCCGTATCTTCGCCGGTTTTCGTCGCCTCACAGGTCATATAGCCCGATTTGTTGACCGTGCCCGCGCTGACGGGATCGCCAGCCGCCTTGTCGACCGGGATGCTCTCGCCGGTCAGCGCCGATTCGTCGACCGCCGCCGCACCCGACCGCACAATGCCGTCTGCGGGGATCGCGGCACCGGGGCGCACGACAAAGACCGTCCCGGGTCTCACCTGTGATACAGGCACCTCCCGCTCGACCTGATTTTCCAGTATCAGCGCGGTTTTCGGCGCGAGCGACATCAGCCCCTTGAGCGCGTCGGTCGTTCTGCCCTTCGCGCGCGCCTCGAGCGTCTTGCCGACCGTGATCAGCGTGAGGATCATCGCCGCGGATTCAAAATAGAGCTGCATCATCAGGCTGTGCGCGGCTTCGCTGTCGGCGCGGGTCATCGCGAAAACGATGCAGACGCTCCAGACAAAGGATACCCCCGACCCCATCGCGACGAGCGTGTCCATGTTGGGGGCGCGGTGCAGTGCAGCCCGGAAGCCGCTGACGAAGAACCGCCCGTTGATGACCATGACCGCGGCGGCGAGCAGCATCTGCAGCAGCGACAGCCCGATGTGATTGCCCGCAAAGAACGCGGGTACGGGGAAGTCCCACATCATGTGCCCCATCGAGAAATACATCAGCACGAGCAGCAGCACCGCCGAGGCGATCAGCCGCCGGACGAGCCTCGGCGTTTCGGTGTCGGCGAGGGCATCCTCAGAGGCTTCGGGCTGCGCCGCATCCTTGAGCGAGGCGCCGTAGCCCGCCTCGGTGACCGCCGCGATGACAGCCGCGGGGTCGGCATCGCCCTCGACGCCCATCGAGTTCGTCAGCAGGCTGACCGCGCAGCTTTGCACGCCCGCCACGCCGCTGACCGCCTTTTCCACGCGCGCGCTGCAAGCCGCACAGCTCATCCCGGTGACACGGTATTGGGTCAAAGGAATCACACCCTTTCGTTATTTGAGCAGAAAACTATTCTGTTGGAAGCATAGTTAGAAGTTAGGAGTGAGGAGTGAGGAGCTGTTCCGGTGCTGTTGTTCCCGCCGCTGATTTATAGAAGCATTGGGAGAAATGACTGATAAGAAGGCGCGATCAGCGCCGTGCATTATGTAGTATTGGGAGGCTCCGCTGCAATGTACCCGAAGGGAAATGCCCGCGCGGGCTCCGCGCTCATTTCATCATTCTTTGAATGGTGTCGGCGAGCTCGTCGATGACGGATTCGTCGCCGTTTTTCAGGTCGCGCACGACGCAGGTGCGGATATGCCTTGCGAGCAGATCGCGGTCGAAGGCATTGAGCGCCGCCTTGACCGCCGCGCACTGCGTGAGAATATCGGTGCAGTAGGCGTCCTTTTCGAGCATGCTCTGCAGCCCGCGCACCTGCCCCTCAATGCGCCTCAGGCGGTTGATGAGCCGTTTCCGCTCCTCGTCGGAGCGCGCGGTGTGCTTCTGACAGCAGCACGGCGTATTCAGATCATGTTCCATGCGTTGCCCTCCGTTCATGATACCCCGGACGGGTATTTTCTGCTTCTATTATATACCCATCGGGGGTATTTGTCAAGCCCCGTCCGGAATGATTTTGCTTCGCGGTGCATAGGCTCTAGCAAACGGCAATGGATTGCCTATGAGGAGTGATACCGGATGAAGCATCACCGCATTGATTCGGCACAGGCGCTCGACGACCGCGCCGTGCAGCTCGGGAGCTATATCGCAGAGCACGGAGCCACCGTGCGCATGACCGCCGCCGTGTTCGGCATCTCGAAATCGACCGTGCACAAGGATATCACGTCGCGCCTGCCGCTGCTCCACGCGGGGCTCTATGAGCAGGTGCGCTGCATCATCGAGAAGAACAAGCAGGAGCGCCACCTCCGGGGCGGGCTTGCCACCAAGCGGAAATATGAGCAGCAGCGGAAAATCGCCCCGAAAACTGCCCTGCAGATGAAAACTGCAAGAAAATCGGTCTTCCCCCCTTGACAAATTTACGTCAAACTAGTAAAATAGAAAGGGACAGTGTGTTTCTGACAGCACACCCATGAAAAGGATGATACCGCATCTGCGGTGAGAATGGGAGGAAAATCACAGTATGAAACGTATCGGAGTATTGACGAGCGGCGGCGATGCGCCGGGCATGAACGCGGCAATCCGCGCGGTTGTGCGCACCGCGATCTATAAGGGCATGACGGTCGTCGGCATCAACAGAGGCTACAACGGTCTGCTCAACGGCGATGTCTACGAGATGGACGTGCGTTCCGTCTCCTCAATCATCCAGCGCGGCGGCACGAAGCTCTTCTCCGCACGCTGCAAGGAGTTCAAGGAGGAGGCTGGCGTCCTCAAGGGCGTGCAGGCATGTCATGATATGGGCATTGAGGGTCTGGTCGTCATCGGCGGCGACGGCTCCTACAGAGGCGCGGGCGATCTGTCCCGCCACGGCATCCCGACCATCGGTCTGCCGGGCACGATCGACAACGATATCTCCAGCACCGATTTCACCATCGGCTACGACACCGCGATGAACACGGTCGTCGAGCTGGTGGACAAGCTCCGCGACACCAGCCACAGCCACGACCGCTGTTCGGTCGTTGAGGTCATGGGCAGAGATGCGGGCTATATCGCGGTCAATACCGCAGTCGCATGCGGCGCCGTCGAGGTGCTGTGCCCTGAGAAGGAGTACAATATTGAAGAGATGATCGCGAAGATGCAGGCGAGCCGCAAGCTCGGCAAGCAGAACTTCATCATCATCGTCGCAGAGGGCATCGGCGGCTCGCAGGAGCTCGCAAAGCGCATCGAGGAGGAGACGGGCATCGAATCCCGCGCAACGATCCTCGGTCATGTGCAGCGCGGCGGCTCGCCGACCGTGCGCGACCGCGTTCTCGCAAGCCAGATGGGCAACTATGCCGTCAACCTGCTCGAGAAGGGCATCGGCAACCGCGTCGTCGGCATCCGCGGCACCAAGCTCGTGGACTATGACATTCAGGAGGCGCTTCAGATGAAGAAGCCGTTTGATGACGACCTCTATGAGCTCACCAAGGTCATCAGCATCTGACCGACTGCAATTTTGTATGCCGCGCGGGGAAACCCGCGTCAGAGTAGAGGATCCTGCGTAAAGTGCCGTGCGGACGGGGAGTTGCCGCGCGGACGAAAAGCACGCAGCGCCCGGGCATCGGGACATGTGCTTGCGGTAGGACCCCCGCATCCCGCTGAGGCATAAGGGAATCAGCACTCCTTTGTGCATTCAGTATTGTGCAAAGGAGTGTTTTTTATGAAAATTTTCGGTTCATTCAAGGAGTCTGCCGCAGAGCTCAGAAATCTGCGCAATGTCATCGTCACGGGTCTGCTGATCGCGGTCTCGATGACCGTCGAGGCATTTACGATCAATCTGGGGTTTGCCAAGATCAACTTCGCTTTCCTCGCAATCGCCGCGATCGGAATGCTCTACGGTCCCGCAGTGGCGCTGTTTGCGGGCGGCATCTGCGATGTGCTGGGCTATCTGGTTGCCCCGGACGGCGCGTTCTTTCCGCTCTATACGCTGATCGGCATGGCACAGGGTCTGATCTACGGTCTGATCGCCTACCGCAAGCTGACAGAGCGCACCGACAGCAAATACTTTTTCAAGGTGACGCTGCGTGTCTGCATCGCGCGCCTGATTGACGTGCTGCTCATCAATCTTGTCTGCAACACCGCTGCGAATTTCCATTACGGCTTTCTCAGCGACCGCACGGTCGGTGCGGCGATCGCAGCGCGCGTGCTGAAAAATGTCGCAGAGCTGCCGTTTGATCTCGTGCTGATTACGCTGCTGATGCCCGCCGTGCTCGCAGCCTATGAGCAGACCTTCGGGAAAAGACGCACTGCGGCGTAATTTAGGAGAATTGCTATGAAACTCGGATTTTTGGGTGCCGGTAACATGGGCACCGCCATGATGCGGGGCATTGCCGCATCGGATATCTGCAAATCGGGCATGATCGGGGAGATTCTCGCCTTCGACACCGACGCGGACAAGCTCGCCGCCCTCACGGAGATCGGTGTGCAGGGCTGTGAGAGCGCACAGGCGCTCGCCGATGCCGTTGATTTTCTCGTGCTGGCAGTCAAGCCGCAGGTGCTGGGCGGCGTGCTCGACGCACTCTCCGTGCGCAGACAGCAGGTCATCATCTCGATCTGTGCGGGCATCTCTGCGGAATTCATCCGCTCGCACACGATTCCCGATGCGCGCGTCATTCTGGTCATGCCGAACACCCCGCTGATGCTCGGTCTCGGTGCGACCGCGCTCGCAAAGTGCGAGGGCATCACCGACGGCGAATTTGCACTGGCAAAGGCGATGTTCGCAACCTGCGGCATCGCAGAGGAGGTGCCTGAGGCACAGATGCGCGAGGTCATCGCGGTCAACAGCTCGAGCCCTGCATTTCTGTATCTCTACGCGAAGGGCTTTCTCGATTATGCCGCATCGGTCGGCATGGACGAGGGTGCAGCACTGCGGCTCTTTGCACAGGCGATGGTCGGCTCGGCGAAGATGCTGACCGATTCGGGCAAAACGGTCGACGAGCTGATCCGCATGGTCTCCTCTCCCGGCGGCACGACGCTCGCCGGTCTGGACAGGCTCTATGCGGGGAATCTGACCGACACCGTGAAAAGCTGCTGCGAGGCGTGCACTGCCCGCGCATACGAGCTCTCCGGCGGCAAATAAGCATATTCCCGGCGTCTGCCGCATAGACTGACAGCGGAGGGATGCCTAATGAAATCTGTCAGTCAGCTCTTTTACCGCACGTTTTCCTGCCGCAGAGGGACAGGCATTGCCGCGGAATATTTCAGCCCCGGGCGTCTGCTGATGCTCGTGCTGCTTTCAGGCATCGCCGCCGGAACGGCACTCTCGGTGCATCTTCCGGAGACGCTCCGCCCGATTGCGGAGCAGGGCATGGCAGTCTCGGACAGCCTGCGCACGCTCTGGGATGTCTGCCGCGATGCGGTCTGCCCGGTGCTCGCGATGCTCTGGCTCATGCTGCTGAGCGGGACCTCTGCACTCGGGCAGCCTGTGACGCTGCTGCTGCTGTTTCTGCGCGGCATCGGGCTCGGGACAGCCGCTGCGGAATGCTTTCTCAGCTATCCGCTCCAGACCGCGTTCTGCGCCTGTGCGGGAATGGTCCTGCCCTTTGGCTTTCTGTCCGCGCTGATTCTGACGCAGGGGGCACAGGCGTCGCTGCGGCTCTCGCACAGCACTGCAGGCTATCTGCTGCGTGCAAAGCCCGATCCCGCTGTCGCCGACGTGCTGCGCGGGGTGCTCCGGCGCATGCTGCTGCTCCTGCCGCTGACGCTCATTGCGGGCGCGCTGCACACTTGGCTCGTCTGGCTGCTCAGCGACCGCCTGCTGATTCAATAACCGACCCGAAAGGAAGTATACACATGGGTCTCTTTGGAGGCTATCAGAATGCCGGTCCCGGCATCAACCCCTACGCTCCGAAAAAGAAACCGTTTTTCCGCTTCTGGGAGCTGCTCTGGCGCAATATCGGCAAGCTGTTATCGCTCAACGTGATGATTACGCTGCTGCATTCGCCGCTGCTGCTCTCCATGATTTTCTATATTCAGACCGACAACAGGCTGACCGTTCCGATGTGCATTTTCCTGCTCGTGCTGCAATTTGTGATCGAGGGTCCGATCATGGCAGGCTCGGCGCGCGTGCTGCGGCTGATCGTGCTGGACAAGGCGTTCTTTCTCGGCGAGGAATTCCGCAAGGGCTTCTCCTCGAATTTCGGCGCCGCACTGCTGTATTGGCTGATCGACGCGGTCGTGATCTCGTCGGTCTACTGCGGCTGGTTCATCTATCCGCAGCTGGCGCAGAAATATCAGACGAATGCCGTGTGGATCCCGTTTGTGGTCTCGCTGGCGGTCGCGCTGATGCTGCTGTTCATGAATTTTTTCATCTTCCCGCTGCAGGCGGCGACCACGCTGAAGAAGGGGAGCGTGCTGAAAAATTCCTTCATGCTCGCGGCGCTTTCGCCCAAGCAGTGCCTCATCACGCTGGGCGGCATCATTCTGATTCTGGCGCTCTGCGTGCTGCTGCTCATGATCTCGAGCTATCTGATGTTCCTGTTCGCATTCTTCCCGGCGGCGTTCATCGGCTATCTGGTGCTCTTTGTCAACTATCCGGTCATCCAGCGGTTCGTCATCAACCCGTATTACGAGGATTCCGGCGAGCCCAATCCCGAGGAGGACGAGCCGGTCCCGGATGAAGAACGTGTGTTCACCGACCGCGGCGGCAGCGAACAGCCGACCGAAAATAAATCCGGCAAAAAGGGAAAGGTCATTTCGTGAATTTGTGCAATTCGGAGAGGTCAGAGGGGAAAATCTGACCTCTTTTGCCCGTTTCGGGACCGATTTGCCCCGGGAAAAGCCAAAAAAACTGTCATGAATGCCAAAAAGTAGTGCCGTTTTTTCTGTAATGCACAAAAACTTAGACAAAAATTGCGATTTTCCCCTAAAATGTGTTGATTTTTCTTCGGGAATGTAGTATAATGATATTTGTGATATTTTAGGCGCGTCATCAGATGGGAAGTTGGGGGCATTTGACTGTGGCGGCGCCGAGAAACAATTCTCTTCGGAGGTATGATTTATGCACGTTGACCTGTTGCAATCAACCGGCAAGGGCGGGCGCCCGAAGGAGGTTCATGCGTCAGAGAGCGGGAAGAGAACCGCATGCGGCATCAACCTGACAAAGCCTGAGAACATCGGTGCTTTCACGACGATCGGTGAGCTCGTCGATGTTTCCCAGATCACACGCATCGAATGCGAAAAGTGCAAGACTGTGATCGCAAAGAAGATGATCCGGGAAAACAACAAGGAAATGGCTGCGATGCTCAAGGAAGAGCGCAAGCGCGAGCGTGCGGCCGCCAAGCATCATCAGGATGACGAGGATCTTGTCCTGCCGTCTCCTTCCGCGCCGTCCTCATCGGGCAGCAGAGGCGGAGAGTATGTCCCGCCCTCCCTGCGCCGTCAGCAGCAGCAGCTTCAGGCGCAGGCAAAGGCGCCGATCGTTGCGCCGCCGCCCGAGGTTCCGACCGTCCCGGCTTCGATGCCGTCTCCGGCTCAGCAGATCCCGCCCGTGCCGACCGGTATTCCGACCGTTCCGACCTCGATCCCCGGCGTGATGCCGTCTCCGGCACCCGGCGATGTGCTGTCGCAGTTCGCGATCCCGACCGTGCCGACGGGCGTACCGACGCCGCAGCCGACCCCGGCACCCGCTCCGGGCGGCGATGTGCTTTCGCAGTTTGCGATCCCGACCGTGCCGACGGGCGTTCCGGGCGTGATGCCTGCCGCCGCGCCGACCCCGGCTCCGGCTCCTGCAGACGATGTGCTTTCGCAGTTCGCGATCCCGACCGTGCCGACGGGCGTTCCGGGCGTGATGCCTGCCGCCGCGCCGACCCCGGCTCCGGCTCCCGCAGACGATGTGCTTTCGCAGTTTGCGATCCCGACCGTGCCGACGGGCGTTCCGGGCGCGATGCCCTCCGCCGCGCCGACCCCGGCTCCGGCTCCCGCAGACGATGTGCTCTCGCAGTTTGCGATCCCGACCGTGCCGACGGGCGTTCCGGGCGCGATGCCCTCCGCCGCGCCGACCCCGGCTCCCGCAGACGATGTGCTTTCGCAGTTTGCGATCCCGACCGTGCCGACCGGCGTTCCCGGTGCACCCGGTTCCGGATTCGATGCACTGGCTGACAGCATCTTCAACGGCGGCTCCGGTGTTCAGGTTCCCGATGAGGTTCCCGTATCTGCATTCCCCGGCGCGGCTGCTCCCGATATCGTCGACGTCACGCCGACACCCGCTGCCGAGGGGCTGGATGCGTTCAGCCGTCCGGCAGGCGCACCGATCTCCGACGACCTTGACGACATCCTCGTGATGCCGGGCGCTCCTGCCGACGATTTCCCCGAGATCGCTGTGCCGACGGTCCCGACCTCTCCCGCAGAGGCAGCCGGTCTGCCCGAACTGACCGTCCCGACCGTCCCGACCGCGCCGCAGGCACCCGCATTCGCAGTGCCGACCGTTCCGACGGCGCCGACCGGTGTGCAGGCAGGCGTTCCCGTGCTCGAGGTGCCGACCGCACCGGTTCCGGCAGCACCGGTCACGGCTGCACCGAACGGCGCATTCCCGGGCACCGTCGCACCGACTGTGCCGACCGCACCGCTTCCCGCTGCGCCGCAGCAGGGCTACGGTGTGCCGCAGCAGCCCGCCGCACCGGTTCTGAGCGTTCCGACGGCGCCTGCAGCTCCGCAGCAGCCCTCCGCACAGCAGCACAGCCTCTTCTCCGTGCCGGCTGCACGCAGCAATCCCGACCCCTCTGCCCCGACGCCGCTGTTTGTCGGCTACGGCGCAGATGGTCACCAGATCTTCCAGACCTATGACGCACTCGGCAACCCGATCCCGATCACCGAGCCGGTCTACAGCGCACCGCCTGAGCAGCCCAAGACCCCGTTTGTCGGCGGCGCCTCGGGCATCCCGCAGGCAGGCGCCGGTGCTCCCGTGCTTGATCTGGAGCAGCTGATGGACACGATGGGTATTCAGGACCCCTCCAAGAAGAAGACGGACGACGGTCCGGTCGTGCACTTCACCGAGTACCGCGTGCCGGAGAAGAAGGCGAAGAAGAAGTCGGCGCCGAAGCCCAAGGATCCCGAGCAGACCGGTCCTGTCACCGCTGCCGAGGCAAAGCGCCGCAAGAAGCTCGATAAGATCAATGCGCAGTTTGAGCAGCAGCTCCGTGCGCGCGGCATTGATCCTTCCACCGGTGCTTTTGTCGGTAAGGGCAAGAAATAATCTGTTCAGACAAGAGCAGCGGCATTCCGATGCCGCTGCTTTTTTGGAGGTATTATGGACGAAAACACCAATGTCAGCCTTGAGCCCGTGCAGCCGCCGGAGACTCCGGGCACGCCGCCGGAATTGCAGGAGCACCCTGAGGCGGTTCCGTTTGCACGCCGCACCTATTCGCGCACGATGCTGAATCTGGCGCTCTATGCCGTCATCGGCGAGGCGCTGATTTTTGCGGTCACGCTGATGCTGCAGCTCACCGGGCACCCGGTCGACAAGCTGTCGAACACCGTCCGGTATGCGGTACATTTCGGCATCATGTACCTGATCTCATTTCCGCTGTATCTGCTGCTCTCAAAGCCCATAGCTGCATCAAAGCCGCCGCGGCATAAGCTGGGCTTCTGGCAGTGGCTTCTGTGCTTCTGCATGAGTGAGGGCATGGCAGTCACCGGCGCGCTGGCAGGTGCGGTCGTGACATATATCATCAGCGCGCTTTTCCATATCGAGACCGGTACGGACTTCCTGCAGACCGGCTTCTCAAGCGAGGGCTACGGCTTATTCACGCTTGCCGCGGCATTCGGAGCACCGATCGTCGAGGAAATGCTTTTCCGCAAGGTGCTGATCGACCGAATCCGCAAATACGGCGAAGGCACGGCGATTCTGCTTTCGGGAATTCTGTTCGGGCTGTATCACGGCAATTTCACGCAGTTTTTCTATGCCGCGATGCTCGGCATGTTCTTTGCGTATATCTACCTGCGCACCGGCAACATCCTCAACACGATTTTTCTGCACATGGCGATCAACACGCTCAGCTCAGTCGTTGCGGGCACTCTGATGCGGAACATCGGTTGGGAGCGCATCCGGAGCATTGCGTCCGGCGATATCAGCGAGGCAATGAAGCTGCTGCCCAAGCTGATCCCGTTCCTGATCTACGATGCCGTGATCTATTCCGTTGCAATCGCGGGCATCATTGTTCTGATCGTCAACCGCAAAAAAATTCATCTGGAGGCGCCGCTGATTCGTCTGCCGCAGGATAAACAGTTCAAAACTGCCTGCATCAATATCGGATTCCTGTCGATGGTGACTTTCTGCCTGATTATCTTTGTGGTCAACGCGCTGAAGGCGTGAGAAAACAATCCGCACGCAGATTCGGCTTTGTGCGTCCCGACCGAACTATCACGGCGCGGCGCCGGTATTGCATGGAGGAATGGAAACATGGTATTTGTGATCGGCGTCATAATGTGCTTCGGTTTGTTCCTGTTGATTGCATCCAGAAAGAAACCGACACAGAACAACAATCCGCCGAAGCCCTCCGACTCCGCTCCGGGAGCATCAAAAGCCACACCGGGTGATTCACGTCCCGCTCCGGGGGCTTCCAAATCCGCACCGGGTGCTTCAAAACCCGCTCCGGGAGCTTCACGCCCCGTACCGGCATCATCCGGCAGCGGCACAGGGAAGGGCGAAGCTGTGATCAGGGCGTTATCCGACGGCGCAGCTGTGCAGAATATCCTGAGCGGCATCACAAAAGCGCCCGCACCTCCCGCCGCGGATGAGCTCGCCGCTTTGGTCCGTCCGGGGAATGTCCGCAGATTCAATTATGAAACGCTGCCGGATTCGGAAAAGCAGCTGTACAGCATCATTCTCCGGAATATTCTGGAAATGAAAACGACCTTTTCGCTCGGCTACTCTGAACCGGAACGAGCCGCTGAGCTGGTCCGTTATATCCGCGACGACCATCCCGAAATCTTCTGGATGAACGGCGGCGCTTCCTACGTCGTGCGGGACATGAAGACCACGCTGACGGTCAGCACATTCTTTGACATCAGCCTTGTCCCGGAGAAGAAACGACGTCTGGAGCAGAAAATCACGGAGATCCTGAATGCTGCCCGCGCCTGCCCCCGCATCTACGATCAGATGATCTGGATCCACGATTATATTGCAAATCACTGTGAATATCACTATGAAGCATACAGATACGGGGATGGCCACGACGACTGTCTCACCAAATATCCGCATGCGTTTGGCGCATACGGCTGTCTGGTGGAGGGGAAAGCGGTCTGTGCGGGGTATACCCGCGGCTTTCAGATTCTGATGCATCGGCTCGGGATCAGCTGCGGCTTTATCGGCGGGGTCATGAAGTCGGGCGGAGTTCACGCATGGAATTATGTGCAGCTCGGCGACGAGTTCTACTATATTGACCTCACGCATGATGACCCCACCTCCGAAGCGGTGCGTGACCGGCATCAGGACCGGATGACACACTGCTACTGCATGATCACAACGGAGGAGATGCTCAGAAGCCGCAGGTATGCAGATGATGTGATCTTTGTGCCGGACTGCCGGGGGACAAGGTATAACTATTATGTGCAGAACGGGCTGTATCTTGAGCGGTATTCGCCGGAGGCACTGCAGAAGATGATGCGCAAAAAACGGAACGGCGATATTTTCGAGTTCCGCTGTGCAAACCGCAGTGTGTTTGAAACAGCAAAGAATGCGCTGCTGAATAGCGGGGACGGGTATGAACTTGTCGGCGGGGCAAAGGCGTCGCTGATGACGGAGGAAGCGTTCAATGTCATCGTCATACGCTTTCAGTGAGTGATTGTATACAGATCAAAAGGGCTTGGAGCGTGACACTCCAAGCCCTCAGTTCATTTTTTGCGAGGTAGGAAATAGGAAGAAGGAGGGAGGAAGGAAAAGAATAAAGAAGAAAGAATAATGGCGGAATCGCTACGCGATGGATTTGAATGGGGCAAGCCCCAAACCCCTTGTACGATTGTTCTTTCAGCAGCTGATCTCGCCAAAGGCTGGGAGTATCGCGCCGCAAGAAGGCGCGCCAGCGCCGTGTGCTGCACAATACTGGGAGGCTCCGCGAAACGGTGACCGGGGAAATGCCAGCGCGGGCTCCGTGCGGGAACAACTCCTCCCTTCTCCCTCCTCCCTCCTCCCTGCATTGGACAGACAAAGGGCTTGGAGCGTGAACCCCAAGCCCTTTTGGTGTATTACTTCTGATATGCGGCGAAGGCCTCATCGACGGTCTTTTGCTCGACCGGCTTGGTGAAGGCGGAGACGACCGGCACGATGACGATCGAGAAGATCATGAGCAGTGCGCCCGCGTTGATCGGGCTTGCGAGGTTGAGCGGCAGGGAGGCTGCCCACTTCACGATGTCTGCGCAGCTCTCGCGGAAGAACGTGAAGATGCACATGTGCGCGACCGTGAACACCACGCCGCAGCAAAAGCTCGTCCAGACGGCTGCGCGGGTGGTCTTCCTGCTGTAGAGCCCCCACAGGAACGGTCCGAGGAAGGAGCCGGACAGCGCGCCCCAGCTGTAGCTCATCAGCGTCGTGATCGCGGCATTCTTGTTCATCGCGATGACGACCGAGATCAGCAGGAAGAAGAGAATCAGCACACGCATGAGCTTGAATTCCTTCTTGTCGTCCAGCCTGCCCTTTGCGGCAGGGCGGATGAGGTCATGTGCGAGCGTGGTGGAGGAGGTCAGGACCAGTGCGGAGAGCGTCGAGAGCGATGCGGAGAGCACGAGCACGACGACCAGACCGATCAGAATGCTCGGCAGCGCCTGCTGGAGCATTGCGGGGACCATCGCGTCGAATTCGAGCTTGCCGTTCGAGAGCTTATGAATCATGTTGGAGCCGATGCCCTCGCCCGCCTCGGTCGTGTTGAACAGACGGGTGAAGCCGCCGAGCAGATAGCAGCCGCCGGCGACCACGAAGCAGAAGAAGGTCGAGATGATCAGACCGCGCTTGATGTCCTTCTCGTCGCGGATGGCGTAGAATTTGTGGGTCATCTGCGGCAGACCCCAAGTGCCGAGCGAGGTCAGCACGACGACGCCGAAGAGGTTGATCGGGTCCGGACCGAACACGGACGCGAGCTTGCCGTCCGGGACAGCCGTGACGGATTTCAGCGCGTCAATCGAGCCGCCGAGACCGCCGTTGACGCGGAGCACGCTGATGACGACCGCCGTGATGCCGATGAGCATGATCATGCCCTGAATGAAGTCGTTGACCGCCGTTGCGGAGTAGCCGCCGAGCACCACATAGATCGCGCTCAGCACCGCCATAGCGATCATGACGTATTCGTAGCCGTTCTCGCCAAGGTCAAATGCCATTGCAAAGAGACGCGAGAGACCGTTGTAGACCGACGCGGTGTAGGGGATCATAAACAGGAAAACGATCAGTGCACCGACGGTTTTGAGCGGGCTGCTGCCGTAGCGCTTCATGAAGAAGTCCGGCATGGTCTTTGCCTCGAGATGCTTGGTCATCAGGCGGGTGCGCTTGCCGAGCACCGCCCACGCGAGCGTCGCACCGATCAGCGCATTGCCCACGCCGATCCACGCGGCGGAAACACCGTAGCTCCAGCCGAACTGTCCGGCATAGCCGATGAAAACGACGGCGGAGAAATACGCGGTCCCGAAGGCGAATGCGGTCATCCACGGACCGATCTTGTTGCCGCCGAAGACGAAGTCGTCGACGTTTTTGGTCTTTCTCGAGGTCAGAATGCCGATGGCGACCATCGCTGCGGCATAGACAATGACCACGACAAGGGTGATGATCTGGGAAGCAGTCATGCGGGGGATCCCTCCTAAATATATAGTATGATTTGCCGATTTAAGGCTACAACGCTTTAACGCGACAAACCGATTATATCATACTTTGTCCCGTTTGTCAAGGGGGAAACACAAAATCCCGGCGAACATATTTCACAGAATGAGAAATGAGAAGTGAGAAATGAGAAATGAGGATGCTCCCGGCTGTCTGTGCGGAACAACTCCTTCGTTATACAGAACTGCACGAACGGGAGAAAATTTTACAATCGGTAGTATCATCTTGCGATTCCGGGCGCTTTTTTGCGTGAAAAGGCGGTGCAGGACTGTGTACGTTCGATGTCAGAAAGCTGAAATTTGGAAGTAATGCACAAAATATTGTGCCTGGATTATACACTTCCAACAAAGTTTCGGAAACCCCTTTACAATCGCCCAAAGTTGTATTATAATATCAGTAACGATGGATTCGGCGTAACTATGCCGAAAAATCGCAGAAATAGTACAGACGGTATAAATTCGGAGCGTAAACACTGACAGTTGATAACCCGCCGCGCTGCACGGGAGCCGGCAGGGGAGCGCCGAATTTCCGGTCTGTCACACAGGGATATAATTCGGGGTGTGTACTGACCCCGGTTATATAATAAAAAAAACGGGAGGGTTTCTACAAATGCTGAAAAACAAATTCGGCAAGCGCCTCGCAGGCGGTCTCGTGTCGGCAGCAATGCTGGCAAGTGCGGCTGCGTCGGTGCTCCCGGGCATGCTGGCGGCGTCTGCAGCAGACGGCGTTGAGATGCTCGGAGAAGGTACATTTTCCACGGCGAAGGGTCTGCCGTGGCACACCTGTGTCACGCAGCCTGCAGAGCTCCAGTCCACGGTGGAGGACGGCATGATGGTCGTCACCATCAAGAATCCGGGCGGTAAGTCGAGAGGCGGCGCGTCCCGCTGGGACTGCCAGCTCCGCCACAGAAAGCTGTCGATCCGTTCGGGCGACAAGTACCATGTCCACGCTGAGGTCACCGCTTCCAACGACGGCGAGATCTACGCAAAGATCTCCGACCTCGCAGGTTCCTGGGACAACGAGGTCTGGCACAACGCTTACGGCGGCACGAGCGAGGCGTCCTATTCCGGCACCGACCAGTGGTCGATGGGCGGCGAGACTCTGAAGGTCAAGAAGGGCGAGAAGCTCGTCATCGACGCAGAGTTCGAGGCAAAGACCTCTCTGGAGACGGCTGAGTTCGCGTTCCACTTCGGCGGCGCAGGCGACCACCAGCCGACTGACTGCTTCCCGGTCGACACTGTGCTGAAGTTCGACAACCTCAGCCTGAAGAACCTGAGCGGTCACGATGCATGGGTCGAGCCGGATCCGGCACCTGAGTACTCCGTCCACGGCAACCAGGTCGGCTACTATCCGACGCTGAAGAAGCAGGCAACCGTCCACGGCGATGCCGGCGAGAAGAAGACCGTCTACATCCTCGATTCCACCGGTAAGGAGGTCTGGAAGAAGGACGTCACCTGCGGCAGCAGCAAGGATGAGGCTTCCGGCATGTACTGCGGTACGGTCGACTTCACCGATCTGACGACCGAGGGCACCTACTACTTCTCCACCGACGGCAAGACCCGCGATTCCTATGACTTCAAGATCGGCACCGACATCTATGACGGCGTGACGAAGGATGCACTCAACTACTTCTATCAGAACCGTGCAGGTGTGCCGATTTCCGAGACCTACATCACCTCCAAGGGCGCCAACCAGAGCAAGTCCGATCTGGCGCACAGCCAGTATGGTCACAATCCGGATGAGGCTTACATCCAGGATAAGTGGATCAAGGCATACGCAAACGACGGCTCCGACGTCCAGAAGTCGAACGGTCAGATCACCGCAAACGACGGCTGGTACGATGCAGGTGACCACGGTAAGTACGTCGTTAACGGCGGTATCTCCGTCTGGACGCTGCAGAACATGTACGAGTGGACGCTGCAGGATTCCACCAAGTCCGCGAAGGATAAGTTCGCAGACGGTTCTTCCTCGATCCTCATTCCGGAGACCGGCAACAAGCTGCCGGATATCCTCGACGAGACCCTCGTTGAGCTCAAGTTCTTCGAGGAGATGATCGTTCCGTCCTCCTACAAGATGTCTGCATACGGCACTGCTGCTGCTGACGGCGGCGCACCGTCCGGCAGTGCAGATACCGGCAAGTACGCAGGCATGCTCTTCCACAAGCTGCATGACTCCAAGTGGACCGGTCTGGCTGTTCACGCTTGGGACTACATCGACGACAAGGACTGGGCAGGTATCACCCGTATCGTGAAACCGCCTTCTGTCTGCGCGACCCTGAACGGCGCTGCTTGCTTCGCACAGGCATACCGTCTGTTCAAGGATTATGACAGCACGACTGCCAGCAAGTTCCTTGAGGAGGCAAAGTCCACCTACGAGGCAGCTAAGGCAAATCCGAAGCTCTTCGCTCCGCTGGATCAGGCAATCGGCGGCGGCGCTTACGGTGACAACGAGGCGTCCGACGACTTCTACTGGGCAGCCTGCGAGCTCTACATCTCCACCGGCGACGACACCTACCTCAGCGACCTTGAGAAATACAAGGATGCATACAAGCTGACCACCTCGCTGAGCGGCGGTGAGAACAGCTCGACCTTCACCTCCTTCAACTGGGGCAACACCGCAGGTCTGGGCACGCTGTCCCTGTACCTGAATCAGGGTAAGCTTGCTGCCGATAAGGTCAAGACCCTGAAGGCTTCCATCGAGGGCGCAGCAGATACGTTCCTCGCACAGATGGCGAAGGAAGGCTTCGGTCTGCCGTACACCGGCTCCGAGTTCACCGACCCGATCAACATCCCGAAGGATGAGAACGGCAACGATGTCGTTGTCAAGGGCTATGAGTGGGGTTCCAACTCCATGGTCATCAACAACGCAATCGTTCTGGCTTATGCTTACAACTCCTCCAAGGACACCAAGTACCTGAACGGTACCATCGGCGCTCTGGACTACCTCTTCGGCCGCAACGCGCTGGACTTCTCCTTCGTGACCGGCTACGGCACTTACCACTGCACCAACCCGCACCACAGACTGTGGTCTCATGAGAACGACAAGAACTTCCCGTATGCTCCTTCCGGCGTCCTTTCCGGCGGTCCGAACGCAGGTATGCAGGATCCGTACGTTGCAGGTATGGGCTATAAGCGCGGCCAGGTTCCGTCTCAGCTCTGCTATGTTGACTCCATCGAGGCATGGTCCGTCAACGAGGTTACCATCAACTGGAACTCCCCGTTCGCTTGGATCATGAGCTTCATCGAGGACGAGTACGATGCAGACGGTACCGTCATCATTGACGATCCGCCTACCGGTGACACGTTTCTCGGCGACGTTGACTGCAGCGGCGATGTTAATGTTGCTGACGCTGTTCTGCTTGCTCGTTTCCTCGCGGAGGACAACGAAGCTACGGTCACGGCACAGGGCAAGGCAAATGCACAGTGCTGCGACGACGGCACAGATGCGATCAACACCGATGACTTGACTGCAATTCTTGAGTACCTCGCAGGTATCATCAAGGATCAGAAGGACTTCCCGGTTGCACCGTCCGCGCTGTAATCCACAATCAAATGAGGGCGTGTCACTGCGACACGCCCTCGTTTTCTGTTGTTGTTGTTGTGGTTTCGGCTTCCGACGAAGACGAAGCGGTCGTCTCGGTGTGCGTCGTCTGTTCGGTCTGCTGCGCGATCGGCTGATAATTCGTGCAGGTGATCTTCAGCGGCTGACCGGGCATCTCAAAGCAGCGCAGCTCGCCGCCGTCCGCGAAGGTGAGGATGTAGTGCCCGCCCTCGGCGTCGCCCTCCGCCGTGTGTGTGCCGTCCTGCTGTGCAGTGAAGCTGAGCGCATCGGTCGTGCCGAGCCCGTCGAGCACGTCGGTCATCAGGCAGAGCATCGTTTTTGCGGGCAGCGCCGATTTCGGCACAGTGAAGGCAAGTCCCTTGTAGCTGGCACTGACGGCGTTCCCGTCGAGCCGCAGCAGCACGCCGCTGAGCGTTTCCGGCTCGGAGAATTCCGCCTCCCAGCTGCCGGCGGCATAGCGTGTGAGGGCAAGCTGTGCGGTTTTGCCGTCGCTGTATTCCATTGCGGCGTCCAGCGAATAGCTCTCGTCGAGCCGCGGCTTGAAGCTGTCCGACGGCGCACCCGGCGCGGCACATCCGTTCAGCAAAAAGCACGCAGATACACAAAAAAGGGCATTTCTCAGGAAAACACTGGATCTCATAAAGCAGCCTCCAAATCAGATTTCGCTTTGACATCCGTTGCTTTCCCGGGAAATGCCCGTTTCGTTTGATTTTTCAGTCGTAGTCGCCGAAGACCAGCGGAAGCTGGCGAATGATATCGCTCGGCAGCATGGCTCTGCGCGAAAACTCCGCAGCCGCGCAGTCACCGGCGAGCCCGTGCAGATAGACACCGCACTGCGCAGATTTCTCCGGATCGATCTTCTGCGCGGTAAAGCTGCCGATCAGACCGGCGAGCACATCGCCGCTGCCGCCCTTGCTCATGCCGGAGTTTCCGGTCATGTTGATCGACGCATGATCGGTTGTTGCGACGACCGTGCCGGCGCCCTTGAGCACGACGACCGTGTTCCTGTAGCGGTCGGCGAGCCGTTTCGCCGTCGCGATGCGGTCGAGCTGCACCTCCGTGACCGAGCAGTGCAGCAGCCTGCCCATTTCGGCGGGATGCGGCGTCAGAATGACGGTTTGCTTCGCCTTCTGTAATATATCTATGCTGCTGGCAATGAGATTTAGACCGTCCGCGTCCAAAATAATCGGACAATCCAGACCCTCGATCAGCGCCGCGACGACCTGCTTCAGGTCGCCGGACTGTCCGAGCCCGGGACCGATCAGCACTGCCGTGCAGGTTTTTGCGTATTCGAGGATCGGGTGCACCGCCTGAACGGTCAGCATGCCCTTTGCGTCCGACGGAACGGGGAGCATCATGCACTCGGGCGTTTGGCTGACGACCATTCTGCACACGTCGATATCCGAGGCGATGCAGCAGGTGCCGACGCCGCCGCGGATCGCAGCCTGTGCCGCGAGCATCGCGGCGCCCGGCATATTCCGGCAGCCGCCGACGATCAGCAGTCTGCCGAACATGCCCTTGTGTGCGCTGATCGGGCGCTTGGGCAGCGCGTCCTTGACCGTGTTGCCGGAGATGCGCAGCACCGGATAGCTCAGCGTGTCGAATGCCTCCTGCGGGATGCCGATATCGACGAGCTTGAGCACACCGACATATTCGGAGAGGGGTGCGAGCAGCAGACCGCGCTTTGCCGCGCCGAAGGTGATGGTCGCGTCACAGTGCGGCGTCCCCGCAGTGACCGTGCCGCCGAGCCCGTTGCCGCCGCTGGGGATATCGACCGCGACGCACTTCTTGTCGGGGTCTGCGTCAACGATCTTGAAGAGCTCCTGAATGAAGGCGCTGAGCTCACCGCGGAAGCCGATGCCGAAGAGCCCGTCGACGACCAGCGGCGCGCCGGTGACCGCCTGCCTGATCTGGTCGGGGTCCTCCATCGTGGTGACATTGCGCATTTCCTTGTATTTCATGAAGGCAGTGCGCGTTTTCGGCACACCGCTGGTCAGGCAGATCGTTATCCGGAACCGGTCAGAAAGGAGCCTTGCGGCGACGAAGCAGTCGCCCGCGTTGTTGCCGTTGCCGCAGAGGAACAGAATCTCATCCGATGCGATGCTCTCGGCAAACTGCCCGAGATACTCGGCGAGACCGGCACCGGCATTCTCCATCATCATGTCATAGGTGACGCCTGCCTGATTGGCAAGGTCCTCGAGCTTCATCATTTCGAGCGGAGTAACGAGCCGCATAAAGAACACCTCTTCTTATTTAGTTTGCGTTTTGTGGCTCCCAGCGGAAGCCGAGACTGCGCGGAAGTGCTTTTGTCAGATAGAGCAGAATGTCGTCATTCGGTGTGAAAATGAGACGGGTCTGTCCGTAGTCGCTGTGGTCAAAATCCGCATAGAAGGCAGTTTCGTCCTGCGCGGTGCATGCGAGGACGGTCGTTGCGCCGGCGGAAATCTGCTCCGCGTGCGTGAGCTGCCCGAAGGCTGTGAATGCCTTCAGCGAGACCGTCAGCATGGGCTTGCGCCTGCTTTGCGCGATGATCTTCGTCACCTCGAGCTGGTCGCCGGAGATGATATACTCATATTCGATCCGCTCCTGTGTCCAAAAGTACCATGTTGCAAAGCCAGCCGCCGCCGCGGCGATCAGCAGAAGCAGCGTGCCGGAGAACGCTGCGAGCAGGAGCAGCAGCAGCGTCAGCGCTGCCCCGCCGATCAGGATTGCGGCCGCCTTGCCCTTGTTGTCGAGTCTGGGAACGATCAGCTCCCGGTAATCAGAACCTAACATTGCATTGCGCGGGACTGTGCCCGCCTCCTTTCAGAGTTCGACGCTCACTGTGCGCCTGCCGCCTCGCGCTCGCGCTGGTGCAGGGCACGCTTGCGCTGATACATCAGCTGGTCGGCGCGTTCAAAGAGCTCGACGGAGTTTTCGGTCGCGTTGAATTCCGCGGTGCCGTAGCTGAAGGTGACCGGTCTGCCGATAAAGTCGAATTCGATCGCGCTGAACTTTGCCAGCGCCTCCGCCATGACCGCCTCCGCCTTGGCGAACGGCATGCGGAAGATCACTGCAAATTCCTCGCCGCCGTAGCGGAACACATCGCCGTGCGGACCGCAGATCTCCTGCAGAATCCTTGCGAGCTCGATCAGAACAGTGTCGCCGTTCGCGTGCCCGTATGCGTCGTTGATCTGCTTGAAGCTGTCGATATCGGCGATGGACACCGAGACATTCGGTCCGCCGTTGTTCGCGTCGGACATGGCGTCGTCAAGCGTGGGATAGAAGGTCGCGTGGTTGAGCAGACCGGTCATGCCGTCCCGGCTCAGGCGCGCGCGGATCTCGGTCACGTCGTCGTAGGTGAGCAGCTTGCCGTGCTGTCCGTCGCCGCTGCTCCACTCTGTGATGCGGCGCTGATAGGTCGCGCCGTCGCGCTGCACTGCGGCAAGCTCCGACGTGCACAGCGGTGAGAGGTCCTGCTTTGCGGCGGTGTGTGCGTTGCTCAGCACCGGGAAAATGCGGGTCGCGGCACGGTTGGCGTAGATCAGGCGGTTGTCGCTGTCGAGGAAGATCAGCCCGGTCGCCATGCTCTGCAGCATGTCGTCCTTATTGAGCAGACCGTACCGGAAGATCGAGAAGGCGATGCTCAGCGCGCCCGCCATGACGCCGAGCGGGCTGGTGTCCAGTCCGCCGGTCCAGCCGGAGAGATAGGTCAGCAGTGCGAGAAAGGGCAGCAGACAGGCGGCGATCAGCAGATTGTTGTTTGCTTTTTCCCGTCCGCGGAGCCCTGCGCGCTCATAGAGACAGAACGCGAGATGGAGCATTGCCAGCAGAGTGTTGTAGCCGATGTAGACATAATAGAAAACGCCGGGCACGACGTGGATCAGCCCCTCCGCATCCATGCGGATATCGGCATAATACAGCGTCTGCCGTTCGCAGTTGAAAACCAGATAGATCGTAACAATCGGGATCAGATAGAGCATTGCCTGCCAGAATCTGCCGACATGGACATTATAATACCGCATGACCAGCATGAGGAGCATCGGATTGACAAAGACCTTGCCGACATATCCGAATTTGACCGCGTCGATCTTCGCAGCGAAGCCCGGCGTGTTGAGCTCGACATAGTACGCAAGCATGATCAGGATGGAGCAGAACAGCCCGAGCACGGCATATTCGCGCAGTGCGTTTTCGTGCTGATCCATCAGGATTACGAGGACGACGCCTCCTGTTAAAAACATCCCGATCAGCAGAATGACAGACATGGCTGAGAGCATCAACAGAAAGCCCCCCCTTTTGATCTGCTGCGGGCATGCGCACGGTTCGGTCCGCGCATGCACATACAGGATTCTTCTCACTCTATCATACCACAAATCTGCTGAAAAGTCAACGTGAATCCTTGACGGTTTCTGACAATTTTGCCTTAAGGTTTTGTAAATAAGTTTGTGCAGCTAACATGGAATCGCCATTTCTTGCTCTTGATTGGCTACAATTTGTCAGTTTTCGTGTGCAATCTGCTATTGCAATCGCAGATGTTCTGCGGTATAATAAAATGAGGGGAGTAGTATGCTCCCGCAAAAGGAAACAGGGGGAATGATTTATGAGAAAACAGACACTCCGCCGCGGCGCTTTCGTGATGAGCGCAGCACTGCTGCTGTCGCTGGGGGCGTATCTGCCCGATGCGCTGCCCTGCGCGCCGCAGGCGATCACCGCCTCCGCCGCTGCCGACGACTACCCGTGGAGCACCTATCTGAAAAAGGACGCGAGCTGGGCATCGTCCTCCGAGGCGATCGGCGTCGCGGATGACTGCATCAGGTATCAGATCTCCGGCGAGGGCGGCTGGCGCAAGGGCATGGCGACCGAGCAGACCGGCGACTGGTCGCACTCGACGGTCGACAACGATGCGACCACCTCGCAGATCCGCATTCTGATGCGCGTCTGGAAGGCGACCGGGCAGCAGAAATACTTTGACTGTGCGATGCGCGGCATCGACTGCCTCTTCAAGATGCAGTATTCCAACGGCGGCTACATGCAGGTGCTCAACACGCCCGGCACCTATCACGCGCACATCACGCTCAATGACGGCGCCTATCTCCACATCATGGACATCATGAAGGAAATGCGCAGCAAGACCGGCGATTTCACCGGAGTCAGCGACGAATATGCTCAGAAGGCGGGGCAGTCGCTCGAGAAAGCGATCCAGTGCCTGCTCGACATGCAGATCACCGTCAACGGCGTCAAGACCGCATGGTGCCAGCAGCACGACGAGAACACGCTCGCTCCCGCTGCCGCACGCGCCTATGAGCTGCCGTCGCTGTGCACGAGCGAGTCCGCGGGCGTTATCACCTTCCTCTACAAATACGCGCAGGAGACCAACCGCATCGACATTGTGCGCGCGGTCAATGCCGCGATCAGGTGGTTCCAAAAGGTCACGCTGACCGGCATCAAATTTGTCTCGCAGGGCGATGACAAGGTCGTCGTGCAGGATGCGAACGCCGACCCGCTGTGGGCGCGCTTCTACGATATCGACCGGCAGATTCCGCTCTTCTCCGACCGCGACAGCTCGGTCCATTACGACGTCTCCGAGATCAGCAAGGAGCGCCGCACGGGCTATGCCTGGTACGGCAACTGGGGCAAGAATGTTGTCAATCTGGCGCTGCTGCCCGAGGAGGAGCCCACACTTTCCGGCGAGCTGATTGAAAAGCTGACCGTGCACGAGCAGATCGCCGGCACGGACTGGGGCATCGACGACGAGCTCAGGGTCGGCGACGCCGTCTTCGGCGACCGCGCCTTCACCTACGTCACACTGCCCAACGAGCTGATCGGCGCGGAGTACATCCGCACGGCATGTGATTCCAAGAATGCGTCCGGCGACTGCGCCACGCTCAAGGCGGCAGAGGATGTCACCGTCTATGTGCTGGTCGATTCGCGCCTTTCGATGGAGCAGGGCATCACGCCGAACTGGCTGAAGAGCTGGACGCAGACCGGGCTTGTCGCGAACACCGACAACACCGTGACCTTTGAAATTTTCTCGAAGGAGATCGGCGCAAACGAGTCGCTGGTGCTCGGCAGCAATTCGACCGGCTCCGGCGTCGTCAACTACACAGCCGCCGTCGTCCGGCGCGAGGCGCAGGTCACCGAGACCACCGTCACAACAACGACCACCGAGACAACAACGACCACGACCACGACCGAAACAGAACCCGATACGACCGCTCCGGTCCTGACCAAGCTGACCGGCGACGTCGACTGCTCGGGCGAGGTGAACGTCGCGGATGCCGTGCTGCTCGCGCGGTTCCTCGCGGAGGATCAGGAGATCGAGGTTTCGGCGCAGGGCAAGATCAACGCCGAGATGAACGGCGCCGAAGGCATCACCGCGGACGACAGCAGCCTGCTGCTTGAGTATCTTGCACATCTGATCGACAAATTTCCGGTCTGATTTTGTGGGAGCTCACAAAGTTTCGCGGGGTGCTTGACAAATCCCGGCATTCCGGGTAAAATGTTAGGGTGGATTGCAAGCAGAGCAGACGCTCTCACCGCAGGCTGAAAGACGCGAAGCGGTAATCACCCGGCATTTGAACGGTCACTGCGCCGTGCTATATGTGTGAAGTGTGATGTGAGAGCTGTAATTCTGCGGCACTCACATCACTTTTTTGCAACCGACTGACAAAGGGGAGGTGCTTTGCAATTAGCAAGCAGGAACTGCAAATCAATGAGGACATCCGCGACCGTGAGGTGCTGGTGATCGATGCTGACGGCACAAAGCGCGGCGTCATGTCTGCAAGAGATGCGCAAAAGCTCGCATACGACCAGAATCTCGATCTCGTGAAGATCGCCCCGCAGGCGACCCCGCCGGTCTGCCGCATCATGGACTACGGAAAGTACATGTTCGAGCAGCAGAAGCGCGAGAAGGAAGCGCGCAAGAATCAGCGCATCGTCGAGATCAAGGAGATCCGCATGTTCTCCGCGATCAAAGCCCATGACTTTGAGCGCCTTGTCGCGCAGGGAAAGAAATTTCTGCAGGGCGGCGACAAGATCAAGGTGTCGGTGCGGTTCCGCAAGCGTGCGATTGCACATCCGGAGCTCGGTCGCGAGCTGCTCGAGAAATACCGCGAAATGATCGGTGACGCCGCGGTCGTCGACAAGCCCCCGAAGATGGAGGGCAGAGCCTATGTGATGTTCATGTCACCGAAGGCAGGCAAGCCCGAAAAGGCAGAGAAGCCTGCAAAGCCCAAGAAGCCCGCTGAGGCTGCGGCTCCCGCAGAGGAAGCAAAGCAGCCGGAAGAGGCATAATCGGAACGGATATGCAGCGTCCGGATTTGCGGCAGATGTGCCGGTGAACAAAGACGTATCATATATACCGAAAATTCAAGGAGGAAGTACCCATGGCAGCCGTTAAGGTCAAGAAAATCAAGGTCAAAACCCATTCCGGCGCGAAGAAGCGCTTTCAGGTCACCGGAACCGGAAAGGTGACATTCCAGCACGCATACAAGCGTCATCGTCTCGTCTCCAAGGACAAGAAGGTCAAGCGCATCGCGAGAAACGCCGGCGTTGCAAGCGCTGCAAATGCATCGACGATCCGCGAGATGGTCCCGTACAAGTAATCACATCACATCCCAAGGGATCGGGACCCCATGCCGCGCGGGGCATTCGGTGCGGCGAATGAGATTTAACGGAGGAAAAAGAACATGGCTCGTATTAAGGGCGCAATGATGACGCGCAAGAGAAGAAATAAAGTCCTGAAGCTCGCAAAGGGCTACTGGGGCGCAAAATCCAAGCACTTCAAGATGGCGAAGCAGGCGGTGATGAAGTCCGGCCAGTATGCCTATATCGGCAGAAAGCAGAACAAGCGCTTCTTCCGCCGTCTGTGGATCACCCGCATCTCCGCAGCATGCAAGCTCAACGGCGTGAACTACTCCACGTTCATGAACGGCTGCACGAAGGCGGGCATCACCCTCAACCGCAAGATGCTCTCCGAGATTGCCATCCATGATCCGGCTGGCTTCAGCAAGATCGTCGAGCAGGCAAAGGCGGCGCTTTCCTAAAATAGGCATGAACACGCTCTCTCGGACTCCGTCAGAGCGTGTTTGCTGTTTTCTGATAACTGAAAGGGAGGTGCGCAGATGCCGGACGATTCCCGTGTGCTCCAGAGCGGCACCAACAATCAAACGGTGCGTAATTTCGCGCATTTGAACAGCAGCCGGCACTATCGGGACAAGCTCGGGCTCTTTGCGATGGAGGGCAGCCGGCTCGTGCTCGATGCCGCACAGTCGGGCGTGAAGCTGCACGCGATCCTGCTGACCGAGCACGCAAGACAGTCGGTCGGGGAGGCGCTCGCGAAGGCGGCACCGAATGTCCGCAGACTGCTGATCAGCGATGCACTCGCAAAGCAGATCGCCGACACCGAGAACGCACAGGGCGTCTTTGCGATCGGCGAAATGCGTCCCGAGCAGGCGCTCGCGCTCATGCCGGGCAGATGCTATCTCTGCCTGCACAGCCTGCAGGACCCCGCCAATCTCGGCGCGATCCTGCGCACGGCGGAGGCACTCGGCACCGACGGCGTCATCCTCTATCACTGCGTCGACCTCTACAACCCCAAAACGCTCCGCAGCAGCATGGGCGCGCTGTTCCGGCTGCCGGTCATGCGCATCGGCGATGACGCGGCGTTCCTGTCGGAATGTGCGGCATCCGGCATCCCGACCTGTGCGGCGGTCGTCGACCGTGACGCAGAGCTGCTCGGACAGTTTGTTTTTTCTGCGGGCGGCTGCGTGCTGATCGGCAACGAGGGCAACGGTCTGCCGCGCGCGGTCAGCGATGCCTGTGCGCACCGCCTGACGATCCCGATGGGCGAAGCCTCCAATTCGCTCAATGCCGCGATGGCTGCGGGCATTTTCCTCTGGGAGATGTGCCGAGGTCACTGAATCTGCAACTGAGGTGAGAATATGGCTGATCAACGCGATCCGGGACAGCTCCGATACTGGGTTTGGCTGTCGATGGTCTTTCAGCCCGGCAGTACAAAGGTGCTGCAGTATCTCCGCGAATACGGCTCGGCGGATGCACTGTATGACGCAATGCAGTCCGGAGCCGTGCACGGTGTACCGCAGAATGTGCAGCAGCAGATGGTCAAGCATACGATCGGCGAGGCGGACAGCATTGTCTATTACTGCCTGCAGCACGGCATCACGCTGCTGCCGATGGATCACCCCGATTATCCGGAGATGCTCTCGAGCATCTCCGCGCCGCCGATTCTGCTGACAGCGGCGGGCAATCTCTCGCTGCTGCACAGCCCGGTCGCGCTGTCGGTCGTCGGCACGCGGCGCCCCTCGCCCTACACCGAGCGCGTCACCGCGACCATCCTCAGAAATCTGCTGGAGAACGATTTCGTGATCGTCAGTGGCTTTGCAAAGGGCGTCGACGCGATCGCGCACACCACGGCGCTCGACTGCGGCGGCAAGACAATCGCCGTGCTCGGCTGCGGCATCAATGTCAACTATCCGCGTGAGCATTCGGCGCTGCGCGAGCGGATGCTCTCCTCGGGGCAGGGGCTGCTGCTCTCGGAGTATCTGCCCGGCATCCAGCCCTATCCGGCGAATTTCCCGCGCCGCAACCGCATCCTGAGCGGTCTGAGCGAGGCGACTGCCGTCATGGAGGCTGCGATGCGCTCGGGGTCTCTCGTCACGGCGCAGTGCGCCTTCGATCAGGGGCGCTATCTCTTCGCCGTGCCGCCTGCCGATCTGTTCGACCCGCGCTATGCGGGCGTCGTGCCGCTGCTGCGCGACGGCGCCTATCCGCTGATGAGTCACCGCGATATCCTCAATCTCTATTACCCGGAGCATCCGCAGGATATCATGCTCCCGCCGGACGGCGACAGGGTCTCGGCGCACGCGGTCTATGCCGGCGCACCGGAGACGCTCACGGACGAGCGGCATCCGCAGAAGCCCGAGCCGCAGTCAGCGCCCGCGGCACCCGAGCCGCAGAAGCCGCCGCAGCCGCCCGCACCGGCGGAATGCACATCACCGCTGCCGGAGGATGAGACGGAGCGGCAGATCGTGGAATTTCTGCGCCGGAACGGACCGACCTATGCCGACGACATTGCCCGCGCGCTCGACATCGACCTCAGCGACATGCTCAGCACGCTGACGGGGCTTGAGCTCGACGGCTATATCGAATCGCTCTTCGGAAAGCAATACCGCGCCGTCTGACCGGCGGCGAAATCCCGGCGGCAGTGTCCGCCATGAAAGGAAACCAACATGTCAGAACTCGTAATCGTGGAATCGCCTGCAAAGGCAAAAACCATTCAGAAATACCTCGGCAAGGGCTTTGAGGTCGTCGCGTCGATGGGTCATGTGCGCGATCTGCCGAAATCCAAGCTCAGTGTCGATATCGAGCACGACTTTGCCCCGACCTACATCGAGATGAAGGGCAAGGAGGACGTCATCCGCGACCTGAAAAGCCGCGCGAAGAAAGCCAGCCGCGTCTGGCTCGCGACGGACCCGGACCGCGAGGGAGAGGCGATCTCGTGGCATTTAGCGCAGCTTCTGGGGCTCGATATCGCGCAGGACAACCGTGTCGAATTCAACGAGATCACCCAGACCGGCGTGCAGACCGGCATGTCGCACCCGCACCGCATCGACCTCGATCTGGTCAATGCACAGCAGGCGCGCCGCATCCTCGACCGCATCGTCGGCTATCAGCTCAGCCCGTTTCTCTGGCGCAAGATCCGCCGCGGGCTCTCTGCGGGCAGAGTGCAGTCGGTCGCCGTGCGTCTGGTCGTCGACCGCGAGGAGGAGATCCGCGCCTTTGTGCCGCGGGAATATTGGTCGATCGACGCCAAGCTGACCGCGAAATCCTCGCGCCGCGTGTTCTCGGCGCATCTGGTCGAGGTCGGCGGCAAAAAGGCGGAGCTCGCGACCGGCGAGCAGGCAAACGCCGTTCTCGAGACGCTGGAGGGAGCGGCATTCGTGGTCAGATCGGTGAAGAAGCGCGTGACGAGCCGCAAGCCCGCGCCGCCCTTCATCACCTCGACGCTCCAGCAGGAGGCTTCGCGCCGCATGAGCTTTCAGGCGCGCCGCACGATGAAGACCGCGCAGGAGCTCTATGAAGGCGTGGAGCTGCCCGACCTCGGCGCGGTCGGTCTGATCACCTATATGCGTACCGATTCGCTGCGCGTCTCCGACGAGGCAAAGGCGGCGGCAGCGGCGTATATCGCAAAGGCTTACGGAAAGCAGTATCTCCCGGCGACCCCGCCGACCTATAAGACAAAGGCAGGAGCGCAGGATGCGCACGAGGCGATCCGCCCGACCATGCCCGCGCTGACGCCCGATCAGGTCAAGGCGAGCCTCACGACCGATCAGTACAAGCTCTACAAGCTGATCTGGGAGCGCTTCATCGCGAGCCAGATGGCAAACTGCCAGCTCGACACGGTCTCCGCGGATATCACCGCCGCAGACTGCCTCTTCCGCGCGACCGGGTTCAGCGTCAAGTTCGACGGCTTCACCCGCCTCTATGAGGAGGCGAAGGACGGCGCACAGACCGAGGAGGACAACAAGGAGCTGCCGCCGCTGACCGAGGGCGACCCGCTCCGGGTCAAGTCGGTCGATGCGAACCAGCACTTTACGCAGCCGCCCTCCCGCTACACCGAGGCGACGCTGATCAAGGCGCTCGAGGAGAACGGAATCGGGCGTCCGTCCACCTATGCGGCGACGGTCGGCACGATCCTCTCGCGCATGTATGTCGAGCGCGACGGCAAGCAATTAAAGCCCACCTCGCTCGGCGAGGTCACCACACAGCTCATGAAGGAGCAGTTCAAGCAGATCGTCGACGTGAAATTTACCGCCGGCATGGAGAGCGATCTCGACGGCGTGGAGCACGGGCAGACCGACTGGGTCGAGTGCCTGCGCACCTTCTACGAGGGCTTTGAGAAGACCCTCGAGACCGCCGAAAAGGCGATGGACGGCAAGCGTCTGCGCGTGCCCGACGAGGAGACCGACGAGGTCTGCGATGTCTGCGGCAAGCCGATGGTCATCAAGATCGGGCGCTTCGGCAAATTCCTCGCCTGCTCCGGATTCCCGGACTGCCGCAACACCAAGAAGATCGTGCTGCCGACGAAGGGCTTCTGCCCGCTGTGCGGCAAGAAGATCATCATCAAGAAATCGAAGAAGGGGCGCAGCTTCTACGGCTGCGAGGGATACCCCGAGTGCAGCTTCATGACATGGTCGACGCCGGTCGGGGACCGCTGCCCCAAATGTCAGAATACGCTCTTCAAAAAGGGCGGACGCGCGGGCAAGCTGGTCTGTGAAAACCCCGGCTGCGGCTACGAAAGACCGCTGTGAGCATCACGGTCATCGGCGCGGGCATGGCGGGCTGCGAGGCTGCATGGGCAGTCGCTGAGGCAGGTTTTGCGGTCACGCTCTGCGAGATGAAGCCGGAGAAATACTCTCCCGCGCATCACAATCCCGGTTTCGCCGAGCTGGTCTGCTCCAATTCGCTCAAGGCGTCGCGCATCGACTCCGCAGCCGGACTGCTCAAGGAGGAGATGCGGCGGCTGGGCTCGCTGCTGGTACCCTGTGCAGAGGCATGTGCGGTCGAGGCGGGCGGCGCGCTGGCGGTCGACCGCGAACAGTTTTCGGCGCTCGTGACGCAGAAGCTGTGCAGTCACCCGAATATCACGGTGCAGCCCGGCGAGGTCTCGGCGATCCCGGCGGGCGAGGTCATCATCGCGACCGGTCCGCTGACCTCCGATGCGCTTGCGGAGCCGATCGCGGCGCTGACCGGCAAACCGCTCTATTTCTTCGATGCCGCCGCCCCGATCGTCACGGGCGAGAGCATCGACATGGACCGCGCGTTCTTTGCGTCGCGCTACGGCAAGGGCGGCGAGGATTACCTCAACTGCCCGATGGAGCGCGACGAATATCTCGCGTTCTACGACGCACTGATCCACGCGGAGACCGCCCCGCTGCACGGTTTTGAGCAGGAGGCGCTGCGCGTCTACGAGGGCTGCATGCCCGTCGAGGTGCTTGCAAGGCGCGGCGAGGACGCGATCCGCTACGGCATGATGAAGCCCGTCGGGCTGACCGACCCGCACACCGGAAAACGCCCCTATGCGGTCGTGCAGCTGCGGCGCGAAAACCGCGAGGGCACGATGTGGAATCTCGTCGGCTTCCAGACAAACCTGAAATGGGGCGAGCAAAAGCGCGTATTTACGATGATTCCGGGGCTGACGAACGCAGAGTTCGTCCGCTACGGCGTCATGCACCGCAACAGCTTTCTCGATTCTCCGCGCCTGCTTAACCCCGATTATTCGCTGCGTACAGAGCCGCGCATCCGCTTCGCCGGACAGATGACCGGCGTCGAGGGCTATATGGAATCGGCGGGGAGCGGTATTCTGGCGGGGCTGAATCTGGTGCGGCGGCTCAGAGGGCAAAAGCCGCTGATCCTCCCGCGTGAGACGATGCTCGGCGCGCTGACGGCATACATCACCGACCCCTACACTGAGAATCTGCAGCCGATGGGCGCGAACATGGGGCTCTTGCCGATGCTGACGGAGAAATTCCGCGGCAGGGACGGCAAGCAGCGCAAATATCAGGCGTATGCGGACAGAGCGCTCGCGGCGCTGGACGCGGCGATCGCAGAAACGGAGACAATATGATCGTTCAGGTATTGCTGGAGAGCGCTGTGCTCTGCCTGTTCCTGCTGATCGGGTGTACCGTCGGCATCGCGAACGGTGCTGCGGGGCTTGTCTGCCTCTATGAAAAAGAGGTGCAGGAGCGGGCGGTAAAGCTCGGTCTGACCACGCAGGCGCGCATCAAACACAACGCAAATCTGTTCAGGCTCTGCGTGCTGCTGCCGGGAATCGCTTTTTCGGTCGCGGCGGTCTACGGGCTGAACGGCGCACGCGGCTTTTTCGAGGGCTTCTGGCAGCTTGCGGCGATCTGGCTGATCGAGGGGCTCTTTGACCGGCTCTTCATCGACTTTTACTGGGTCGGCAAAACAAAGGCATGGGTCATTCCGGGCACGGAGGACCTGATGCCCTATATCTACGGCAAAACGCTTGCGGGCAAGTGGCTGATGACGCTGGTCGGCTATCCGCTGTTCTCGGCGGCGATCGCGGGCATCATGGCGGTTGTGATCCGCTGAACCGCATACAGAACGGAGGAAATGCCATGCAAATCATACTCGATGCAATGGGCGGCGACAATGCCCCGCTCGCACCGCTGGAGGGTGCGGCAAGGGCTGTGAAGGAGCTCGGCGTGACGGTGCTGCTCTGCGGCGACGAGGCAAAGATCAGGGAAGCCGCTTCGGCGAACGGCATCGCGCTCGACGGCATTGAAATTCTCCACACCGACGAGGTGATCTCGATGGAGGATCAGCCCTCGGAGGTCGTAAAATCGAAGAAAAACTGCTCTATGGCACTGGGGCTGCAGGCGCTCGCAGACGGCCGCGGGACCGCATTTGTCTCCGCGGGCAATTCCGGCGCACTGCTGGTCGGTGCGACGATGATCCCGCTGCGCATCCGCGGCATCAAGCGTGCGGCGATGGCGCCGCTGCTGCCGACCGACAAGGGTCACGCGATTTTGATGGACGGCGGCGCGAATCTCGAATGCCGCCCCGAAATGCTCGAGCAGTTCGCCATCATGGGCAGCGTCTATATGGAGAAGGTCATGGGCATCGGTCAGCCGCGTGTCGCGATCATCAACAACGGCGCGGAGGAGACAAAGGGGCGCGCGCTCGAGCAGGAGACCTATCAGCTCCTCAGGGGCAGCGACCTCAGCTTCATCGGCAATCTTGAGCCGCGGGATATCCCGTCCGGCACTGCGGATGTGCTTGTGACCGACGGCTTCACGGGCAATATTGTGCTGAAGCTCTATGAAGGGCTCGGCAAATTCTTCGCAAACAAAATGAAGGAGATGTTCTCGGGCGCGGGCAAGATCGGTGCGCTGTTCATGCTGGACAAGATCAACGCGCTCAAGGACAGCTTTGATTACAAGAAGGTCGGCGGCGCGGTGCTGCTGGGCATCCGGCAGCCGGTGATCAAGGCGCACGGCAGCTCGAACGGTGAAGCGTTCTTCCACGCGCTCCGGCAGGCAAAGGACTGCGTCAACGGCAGAATCTGCGAGACGATCACGGAGGCACTTGCCGCGCGCAAGGCAGCCCGGAAGACGGACACAGAGGGTGAATAACATGCAGCAATTCACAGCATTCCGTCAGCTGACCGACAGCGAATATCACGCGATCGGGCAGCTTGGGCTGAAAAGCAGCTTCGGCACGCCGCTGTATCTCTGCCCGCGTCACCGCGGTCTGACCACGGACGACCGTGCCTTTACATTTCTCAGCATGGCGTATGAGGATTCCGCACAGGCAAAGGCGGAGCACGAAAGGCTACGCGCCGAATTCGGTGTCACAGGCGAATATGACCCGGAGCCGCATGAGTATTTTCTGCTCGCCGGTGATGATGTCATCCGCGCATTTGTGCAGGTGAGCCGGCACCGCGAGGGCGAGGACGTGACAGTCAGAGCCGTTACGCTGCCGCAGGCGTTGCTGTCGGAGGCGGAGACCGTGAAGAAGGTACTCCGGGCGGCATTTGCGCGCGGCTTCATCGGCGGGTATGAGACGCACATGCGCTTTAACGACCGTGACGCCGTCATCCGGACGGTATGATCTGCCGTGCGGACCAAAATTGAAGCATTTCTCGCGGCGGCGCGGCGCTTCAACGCGATCGGCGTGACGCCGCTGCTCTACGGCTCACTCGGGCTGTCGGAGCGGCTGCGGTGCGATCTGCACGCGGATGACATCGACGTGCTGATCCCCGGGGAATATCTGTGCGGGAAATGGGAGACTGTGATCGCGCTCATGCAGCAGGAGGGCTTCACGCTCTGCGATCTGCACGAGCACGCTTTTTCGCGCTGCGGGCTGCATATGGCGTTTGCCGGACTTGAGGAGCTTCACAGCTTTGCGGGGGTCGATCTCGCCGCGATTCCGCGCTTGGAGAAATCGGGTGCAGAATACCTGCTTCTGGAGCTCGCCGATTATCTGCGTGTCTACACCGCCTCTGCGAAGGACGGCTACCGGCGCGACACCAAGCACAAAAACGACAGTGAAAAAATCCGCCTGATCCAACAGGCGATGCATTCGGAAACGGGAGGCAACTGACATGGGAGCAAAACCGCAGACAGAGCTCGAGCAGCGCATCGGCTACACCTTTAAGGACGCCGCACTGCTCACGGAGGCACTCTGCCATTCGTCTTACGCGAACGAAAAGCGCGGGGCACTGCGCTGCAATGAGCGCCTTGAATTTCTCGGGGACAGCGTGCTTTCGATCGTTGTCTCGAATTATCTGTTCCGGCACACGAAGCTTCCCGAGGGCGACCTGACGAAGATCCGTGCGTCGCTCGTGTGCGAAAAATCGCTCTATGAGTGGGCGAAGCGGCTCGGGCTCGGCGATTTTCTGCTGCTGGGGCACGGCGAGGACCAGTCGGGCGGCAGAGAGCGCCCCTCCGTGCTCTCGGACGCCTTTGAAGCGGTGATCGCGGCAATCTTTCTCGACGGCGGCATGGAGCCTGCAGAGCGCCATATCCTGCGCTTTCTGCCCGAGCAGTTTGACCGCCCGTCGGACGCCTTTCACGACTATAAAACCGTGCTGCAGGAGGTCATCCAGCAGAACCCCGAGGAGCATGTGGAATATGTGCTTGTCGGCGAAGAGGGCCCCGACCACAACAAGACCTTCACGGTCGAGGTGCGGCTCAATTCCAACGTGATCGGCAGGGGCACGGGGCGCTCCAAAAAGCTCGCGGAGCAGGCAGCCGCAAGGGAGGCGCTCTCGCTGATGGGTGAGCAGGTATGACCGACACGGCAGCCCTGCGCGAAATGCTCAGCAGCTATCCGCGCTTTTGTGAGATCGCTGTGAATCTGCAATGGGCAGAGGCGGCGTGTATTTACGACGGTGACTTGTCCTCGCGCTATCCGAAGGGCTGCAACATATTTGCGGTACGCTTTGCGGCGGGGGATGTGCAGGCGCATCTCCCGGAGCGCTTTGTGCAGGCGCTGCTGATGCGGAATGCAGACGGCGAGGGCTGGGAGCCGGATTTCTGGCAGATCCCGGTGCATGAGCGTGCACAATGGCTGACAGAATGTGCCCCGGAGTTCCGCAGGGAGTTTCTTCTCACGGCACTGCGCATGCAGCCGCTGGATGCAGATACGCTGCTGCAGGAAATCGCAGCGTATTCCGGAAACAAACCGCTGCCGGAGCCGGTGCTGCAGTTGATCAGAAGCGGCGAGCGCATTGATCTCGGCGGGGATGATTGGTATCCGGTTGACCACAAGGTGCTGACCCTCACGCCGGACACGCTGATGATCACGGAATACGGCGTCTGGGACTGAGCGGAAAGGAGCTGCGGTATGATCACAGAGCGGCGCCGGATCGCGGTCGTGCGGGACAGCTTTTCGGAGCTGGCAGACAGCGCAGGCACGCAGTTTACGCTGCCGGCTGACAGCAGCATGATGCTCTCGGCATGGGTCGGCACGCTGGCTGACGCGCTGCCCGCACACAGCTGCACGGTCTGGTCTGTGCATGAGGGCGATTCCGATGCCCCCGTCATTGCATTGATCTGTCTGGATGCACAGGGCAGGTACAGCGTTTCGCTGACGGTCCCGGATGTGCGGATGCAGTTTTTTGCGTCCGGGCAGGTCTATTGCCGGTATTTCTATTCGACCGATCTCCGCACGACGCCTGCGAAGCTGAAGCGGGCAGTCAGCGAGAGGCTGCGGCTCGATCTGCCGTGCCTGTCCTATCAGCTGCTGAATATGCTGGAGAAGCTGATCGGGCATTATGACCGGTTCAGCAGGATCGCCGCAGAGCTTGAATGGAACGAAGCGTTTCTGCAGATCTATGATCTGTCTCCCGCGCCGCCGGTCGGCTGTGTGCTCTATCTGATCCGGTTCCCGAAATGCAGCAGCATGCGGGAAAAGCACATCGTGCAGGCGATGCTGATGAAGCTCGCCGCTGAGGAGGAGCTTGCCCCGGATTTCTGGGACATTTTTCCGTTTGAGCGGGCGCGCCTGCTGAAAAACGGGCGCAGCATGTATGAGCAGTGCGTGCAGTTTTACGACCGGCGTGTGATGCCGCTCTGCGCCAATACGGTGCTGCGGCAGATCGGCTGGGACCTGCCTTCCGGGACCGTCATTCCCGATGCGGCAAAAAGGGTGATCTGGGACGGGCTATGTGTGGAGCTCGGCGGCTGCTACGGCGGCGATCACAGCCTGATCTGCACGACGCACAGCGAGATCCTGCTGATCGACCACGGCATCTGGGACTGACCCCGGGCAGGAGGGCGCAGAAAGTCAAGTGAGAAGTTAGAAGTGAGAAGTGAGGAGTTGTTCCGTCACTTCCGGTTCTTTCGCCTGTTATTTTTTTAGCGAAGCGCTGAATTACGGCTGAAACGGGGTGTTGTATGGCACAGATCAGACCCGCCGGACCGGCGGACGCATTTCGCATCGCGGAGATTTTCGTGACGGATTACCGCGTGAATTTCTACCCGTTTTTCAAAAATGATGCGTATTATTACGATGAACTCAACGTGCGCGATACCGCTGCGGAATACGCAGAGGGAACCGCAGCACTCGCACAGACCGTTGTCTTTGACGACGGCGGCATTATCAAAGGCTTTGCGCGCATCCGCGGCAGTCTGCTTGAAAAGCTCTTTGTCGAGCCGGCATTTCAGAGCAGAGGCATCGGCGCGCAGCTTCTGGAATATGCGGTCGCACAGGGCGCAGATCACCTCTGGGCGCTGAAATACAATACGCGCGGCATTGCGTTCTATCAGCGGCACGGCTTTTCGCTGACGGGCGAGGAGATGCTCGAGGACGGATGGGTGCCGCTTTTGAAAATGGCGCTGAACTGATATTTGGAGAAGTAGAATGTACTTAAAATCACTGGAGCTGCAGGGCTTCAAATCATTTCCCGACAGGATCCGCCTGACCTTTGACGAGGGCATGACCGCCGTCGTCGGACCGAACGGCAGCGGAAAGAGCAACATCGGCGACGCAGTGCGCTGGGTGCTCGGCGAGCAGTCGACCAAGGAGCTCCGCGGCAAAAACATGGAGGATGTCATTTTTTCGGGCACCTCGCAGCGCAAGCCGATGGGCTTCGCGGCGGTCACGCTGGTGATCGACAATGCCGACGGCGCGCTCCACAACGACGAGCCCGAGGTCGCGGTCACGCGCAGGCTCTACCGCAGCGGCGACAGCGAATACCTCATCAACGGCAAGAATGTCCGTCTGAAGGACATTAACGAGCTGTTCATGGACACGGGGCTCGGGCGCGACGGCTACGCAATCATCGGGCAGGGCAGAATCGCCGAGATCGTCGGCGCAAAATCGAAGGAGCGCCGCGATATCTTCGAGGAGGCGGCAGGCGTCTCCCGGTTCCGCTATAAGAAGACCGAGGCGGAGCGCAAGCTGCAGGCGGCGGAGGAGAACCTCGTGCGGCTCTCCGATATCGCGCAGGAGCTCGAATCGCGGCTCGGTCCGCTGAAAACGCAGGCGGAAAAGGCGGAGAAATATCTCGTGCTCGCAGCCGAGCGCAAGACACTCGAGGTATCGTTCTGGGTGCACCGGCTCGGCAGGCTGACCGCCCAGCTCCAGACGCTCTCGGACGAATATCTGCGGCTGACCGCGGAATACGACAATCTGCAGGCGGATATCGCGCGCGAGGAGGAAAAGCTCCAGCTCGCCTATGCCGACATGCAGCAGGCGACCGTCGATATCGAGACGCTGCAGAACAAGATCGTTTCCTCCGAGCAGGAGAATGCGGAGGTCACGGCGCGCATCGCGGTCTGTGAGACCGAGATGCGCCACAGCAATGACCAGATCGCAGCCTGTCAGGCGCAGCAGGCGGAGCTCTCGGAATCGGGCGACGAATGGGAGAAAAAGCTCGCCGAGCAGGACGCCTACATTCAGGAGCTCGCGGCGCGGCAGGCAAAGCTGACCGAGGAGCTCAGCGCGCAGACCGCTGAGCTGGAGCGGCTCGCGGGCGCGCACGCGGCAAAGTCTGAGGCATGTGCCGCGCAGGATTCCGAGCTGCGCACGCTCTATCTGCAGCAGAGTGCGGCGAAGATCCGCATCGAGGGCATGCAGTCCGAGCGCGCCGAGACCGAGGAATCGGTGCGCAGAGCCGAGGCAGAGGGCGCCGACACCGAGGCGCGCATGAAGGATTACCGCAGGCAGGAACAATCGCTGCAGTCGCAGCTGGATGCGCTCGGGAAGCAGATGACCGAGCAGGAGAACCGTCTTTCGGGCTGCAAACAGCTTGCGGCACTGCGCGAGCAGAAATACCGCAAAGCGCAGGAGGAGCTCGACGCAGTCAACGCAGAGACCGCAAAGGTGCAGCAGCAGCAGCGGATCTACCGCGACCTCGAGCAGCACATGGAGGGCTATCAGGAGGGCGTCAAGCGCGTGCTCAGGCAGGTCTCCGGCGGACGGCTCGGCGGCGTGCACGGCACGGTCTCGCAGAAGATCATTGTGGAGCCCGCATACGGGCAGGCGATCGAAACAGCGCTCGGCGGTGCCCTGCAGAACATCATCGTGGAAAATGAGGACGCAGCCAAGCGCGCGATCCGCTTTCTCAAGGAGACGCACGGCGGCAGAGCGACATTCCTGCCGCTGACGACCGTCGAGGGGAGCCGTCTGACGGTCTCCGGGCTCGATGACTGCGACGGCTTCGTTGCGCTGGCATGCGATCTGGTGAAATACGAGGACAAATACCGCAATATCGTCGAAAACCTGCTCGGGCGCATTGCCGTCGCGGAGGATATCGACGCCGCATCGGCGATCGCACGGCGGTTCCGGTACAAATTCCGCATCGTCACGCTCGACGGGCAGGTCGTGCACGCGGGCGGCTCCTATACAGGCGGCTCGGCGGCGCGATCGGCGGGCATCATCACGCGCTCGCACGCGCTGAAGGAGGCGGAGGAAAAGCTCCGCGCACTCGAGGTGCAGCAGGCATCGCTCCGCGACGAAGCGGCAAAGCGCAAGGCGGAGTGGGCAAAGCTGCTCACCGACGTCGAGGGCGCGGCGGCGCGCATCGGCGAGATCAAGGAGCAGATGCAGAGCGTGCAGCAGTCGCTGACGGCACTGCAGGCGCGTGCCGCCTCCGATGCCGCATGGCAGGAGAACGAAGCCGAGCAGCGCGCGAGACTGCAGGAGAAGATCGCGCAGCTCGATGCCAATATCGCAGAGGCGACACGGCAGCAGACAGCCCTCGACGCCGAGATCGGCGAAAAGGAGAAGCAGCTCCGCGCCGATTCGGTCGAGCAGACCCGCCTGCACAGCGAGCGCGAAATGACCGCACAGCAGATCGCACAGGCGCAGATCAGGCAGGCAGAGCTCGCAAGGGATGTCGAAAACGAGCGCAGACGCCGCATTTCGATGGCACAGAACGCCGAGCACGCAGCCGATCAGTCGGCGGCGCTCGACGATCAGATCAGAGCGGAGAAGCAGAGCATCGCTGCCAAGCAGAAGGAGATCACGATGCTGACCGAGGGGCAGGCGCTCCGCCGCAGCAGCATCAACGAGATGCAGACGCAGATCACGGCACTGCGCCGCGCCCACGACGAAAAGGAGCAGTTCACGCGGCTGATCCGCGAGGGCATCGACCAGCTGCGCGACGCCCGCGAAAAGACCTCTGCGGAGCGTTCGCGCGCCGAGGAGCGGCAGGGCACGGTGCAGAAGGAGATCGACGATCTGGTGTTCCGCCTGCAGGATTCCTACGAGATGACGCGCTCCGAGGCGGAGGCGGCGGCACAGCCGATCGAAAACGTGCGCGAGGCGGAGACGCAGCTCAGCTCGCTGAAGGCGAAGATTCGCGCGCTCGGCTCCGTTAATGTCGGCGCGGTCGACGAATACCGCGAGGTGTCCGCGCGCTACGGCGACCTCTCGGCGCAGCTGAAGGATATCAACAGCGCAAAGAGCGATCTGGAGGCGCTGATCGCGCAGCTCACCTCCGAGATGTGCGTGATCTTTCAGGACAGCTTCAGCAAGATCAACAAGTATTTCGGCGAGATTTTCGCAGACCTCTTCGGCGGCGGCTCGGCATCGCTCGAGCTGACCGACCCGGACAATGTGCTCGAATCCGGCATTGAGATCAAGGTCGCGCCGCCGGGCAAGGTGATCAAGAATCTGTCGCTGCTCTCGGGCGGCGAGCAGGCGTTCGTCGCGATCTGCATTTATTTTGCGATCCTCAAGCTGCGTCCGGCGCCGTTCTGCATGCTCGACGAGATCGACGCGGCGCTCGACGAGGTCAATGTCCGAAAATACGCGCAGTATCTGAAAAATTCGTTTGCACAGATCCAGTTTGTCGTCGTGACGCACAGACGCAGCGCGATGGATGAAGCGGATGTTCTGTACGGTGTCACCATGCAGGACGGCGTGTCGCGGCTGCTGCGCCTCGACCAGAACGGCGCGGAGATCGCCGCGGCAGAGTAAAAGGATACAGGGAGACAGTAAAGTTCGGAGTGAGCAGTGAGGAGTGAGAAGTTGTTCCGTCACTTCTGCCGCTGAGACGAAGGTCACACAGGGAGCTTGCGGGATGATCCTCATTCAAAATCCGTGCGCGAAGCGCATACCGCAACTCCTCACTCCTGCCTCCTAACTCATAGATTGACTGGGACGGCGCGGAGATCGCCGCGGCGGAACAGCGGGACATATTCCAATCAAAGCCATGCGGAAGGGAGTAAGTCATGGGCATTTTCAGCAAATTACTGAACGGACTGAAAAAGACGCGCGACAGCGTTGTCAGAGGATGGCGCAGGCTGCTCGGGTCGTTCACGAAGATCGACGAGGAGCTCTTTGAGCAGCTCGAGGAGACCATGATCATGGGCGACATGGGCGCGGAGACTGCCATGCAGATCTGCGACCGCCTGCGCGACATGGTCAGGGAGCGCGGCATCACCGACCCCAACGACATCATGGGGCTGATCCAGGAGATCATCACCGACATGATGGGCGAGGACGAGGCGCTCGATCTCTCGACGCAGCCCTCGGTCGTGCTCGTCATCGGCGTCAACGGCGCCGGCAAGACCACGACCATCGGCAAGATGTGCCACCAGCTCAAAAACGACGGCAAGCGCGTGCTTGTCGCGGCGGCGGATACCTTCCGTGCGGCTGCGATCGACCAGCTCGCCGTGTGGACCGAGCGCTCGGGCGTCGAGCTCGTGCGCCATGCCGAGGGCAGCGACCCCGCCGCAGTCGTGTTCGATGCGATCTCGGCGGCAAAGGCACGGCACTGCGACGTCGTCATCTGCGACACCGCAGGGCGGCTGCACAACAAGAAAAACCTCATGCAGGAGCTCGCAAAGATCAACCGCATCATCGACCGCGAGGCGGAGGGCTGCGCAAAGGAATGCCTGCTCGTGCTCGACGCGACGACCGGTCAGAATGCGGTCAATCAGGCGAGGCTCTTTCAGGAGGTCGCGCCGATCACCGGCATCGTGCTGACCAAGCTCGACGGCACCGCAAAGGGCGGCATCGTCATTTCCATCAAGAACGAACTCGGCATTCCGGTCAAGCTGATCGGTGTCGGCGAGAAGATCGACGATCTCCAGCCGTTTGCTGCAAAGAGCTTTGTCGATGCGCTCTTTGACCGTGATTCCGCGGCAGAGGAAACCGCAGAGGAATCCGCTAAGACCGCTGACGAAGCGGCAGACGAAGCCGCAGAGACCGCCGACGAAGCGGCAGACGAAGCCGCAGAAATCGCCGACGAAGCGGCAGACGAAGCCGCAGAAATCGCCGACGAAACGGCAGAGGAAATCGCGGCGACCGCCGAGGAAACGGCAGAGGAAATCGCGGAAACCGCCGAGGAAACAGCAGAAGCTGTCGAAGAGCCGGCGGAGGCGCCGAAAAAGCGCGGGTTCTTCGGGCTGTTCCGGAAGAAGAAGTGAGGAAGCCATGAAGCTGATTCTTGCGACCAACAACAAAAACAAGCTGCGTGAGATTCGCGAAATGCTCGAAAGCACGGGCGTATCCGTGATCTCGCAGGCGGAGGCGGGCATTGACATCGAGGTCGAGGAAACCGGCACGACCTTTGCCGAAAACGCCGCGATCAAGGCGCGCGCGATCGCGGAGACCGTGCGGGCGCGCGGCGAAGCCGGCTATGTGCTCGCCGATGACAGCGGGCTTTCGGTCGATGCGCTCAACGGCGAACCGGGTGTGTATTCGCACCGCTGGGCAGGCGAAAACGCCACGGATGCCGACCGCATCGCAAAGCTGCTCGATGCGCTCAAAAATACCCCCGATGCGGAGCGCGGTGCACAGTTTGTCTGCGATATGTGCCTGATCGCACCCGACGGCACGGAGCATCTCTTTGAAGGCATCGTGCGCGGCGTGATTATGCACGCGGCTGCGGGCGAAAACGGCTTTGGCTACGACCCGGTATTCGGGTACGGCGGCCGCAGCTTTGCGGAGCTCTCCGCCGAGGAGAAAAACGCCGTTTCGCACCGGCACAACGCCTTGATGCAGGTGCTCGCGTTCTTTCAGGCGCTCTGATGTCCCACAGCAAGCACACAAAGCGCGGGGCATCCCTCTATCTGGAGAAATGGAATCCCGCGGCAAAGCAGTATATCCACACCTGTGCGGTCTGCGGCGCAAAGGGCTATTCGCCCGCGGTCGACGAGCCCGATTTCGAGTCGCTGCACTGGGAAAACAGCGTCATCGCAAAGGAGCTGCGGCGCACCTTGAAGCCCTTGCCGCTCGACAGGCTCGGGCGCTGCGGGACCTGCGCGGCGGTCATGGAGCAGAAGCATGGAACAGGTCAATAGCAAGCATTTCATCGATCATCTTGCGGTCATGCGGCGCAATTACGGCGCAAACCGCCTCACCTATGCACCCCTGCGAAAGCCGCTCTGGCTGACGCTTCGTCCGCAGGACCCGCTGAACGTCATCTACCGCGACGCCTGCACGGTCTATCAGCACGGGCAGGTGTACTGGGGCAGTATCGTGCAGGCGAACAAGCGGCTCTATGAGCGCGGCAGCACGTTCGATGCGCCCGCAAATCTTCTGTATTCGACGCATCCGGTCACGGAGAAATACCCCGAGATGCTGATGAAATTTGCGCTGGAATTATATTCCTGCAAGGGCAAGCTGCCTGCGGAGGTACCGGACAGCTTACGCGAGGTCGTGCGCATCATCACCGATGAGGCCGACCGCTCGTCCGTGGATTACCTCTTTTCGATGGATGATCTTGACAATTCCAACAGGATCATCGAAAAGATCGACCTGCATTTCTGCTCGATGATGATCTTTCGCAATGATCTGCCCGGGGGCGTGCTGCAGGGGCATATCATTCCCGTGCTCGCCGCACCGGAGCGTTCGCCCGCGGTGCTGCTGCTGCCGCGGAAATTCTGGACGCTGCCGTACTATGTCTGATCCAACCGATACAAAAAAAAGACCGAAAGGGAATACATCATGGCATTCTTCAAGAAGAAAATGAAGCATCAGGTGACGGAAAACACCTTTCTGAACCATCTGGAGGTCATGCGGGCAAATTACGCGGAGCAGCCCGTGACCTCATGTAAGCTGCCGAAGCCGCTGTGGATCCGGCTGCACAAAAACGACCCGCTGCAGGTCGTCTACCGCGATGCGGAAACTGTGTTTCAGCGCGGGCAGATCTACTATGCTGCGCTCGTGCAGGCAAATGAGATGCTCTTTCAGAAGGGGAGCAAACTGGATCTGCCGGCGAATGTGGTCTATTCCACGCACCCGGCCGCAGCGAAATATCCGGAATTTCTCGCGGAGATCGCTCAGGAGATGTTCAGCTATAAGGGAATGCCCGCAGAGCAGGTGCCGCCGCCGCTCAGAGAAGCCGTGCGCATCATCACCGATGAGCTTGACCGCGCATCGCTCGATTTTACGGTTTCCATGCCCGATCCGGAAAATCCGAACCGTGAAATTGAAAAGATCGACGTGCATTTCTGTTCGCTGATCGTTTTCCAGAAGGAACTGCCCGAGTGCGTGCTGCAGGGGCAGCTGCTCCCTGTGATCGCAGCGCCGGAGCTTTCGCCTGCCGTGCTGGTGCTGCCGAAGGATTACTGGACGCTGCCCTGTTATGTGATCGGCGGGGACGAAGCAGAGTGAACCAACTGACTGTGCAATAAAGGAGAGAATCAGGAAGCAATGGCAAGACCGAGAAAACCGAAGGACGAGCCGAAGTCGGCAAATCCGCAGAATGCCTATATCGAGGGCGCAGGACTGATGGTCGAGGAGCGCATCACCGAGACGCTCCGCCGCAACTTCATGCCCTATGCCATGAGCGCGATCGTCTCGCGCGCCCTGCCTGAGATCGACGGCTTCAAGCCCTCGCACCGCAAGCTGCTCTACACGATGTACAAAATGGGGCTGCTTTCCGGCGCGCGCACAAAGTCCGCAAACGTCGTCGGTCAGACGATGCGTCTGAATCCCCACGGTGACGCGGCGATCTATGAGACGATGGTGCGCATGGCACGGGACAATGAATCGCTGCTGCACCCCTATGTCGACAGCAAGGGCAATTTCGGCAAGGTCTATTCGCGCGATATGGCATATGCCGCCCCGCGTTATACCGAGGTCAGGCTCGAGCCGATCGCCGCGGAGCTCTTCGCCGATATCGACAAGGAGACCGTCGATTTTACGCCGAACTATGACAACACCACCACCGAGCCGACGCTGCTGCCCGCGACCTTCCCGTCCGTGCTGGTCAACGCGAATACCGGCATCGCGGTTTCGATGGCGAGCAATGTCTGCCCGTTCAATCTGGCGGAGGTCTGCGAGACGACGATCGCGCTGATCCGCGACCCCGAGCACGACCTGCTCTCGACGCTCAAGGGTCCGGATTTCCCGACCGGCGCCTTCATGCTCTACGACGAGCAGGAAATGCAGCGCATCTATGACACCGGCAGAGGCAGCGTGAAGCTGCGCTCCAAGTGGAGCTACGACAAATCCGCAAACTGCATCGAGGTCACGCAGATTCCCTATTCCACGACGATCGAAGCGATCATGGAGAAGGTCGCAGAGCTCGTCAAGGACGGCAGGATCCGCGAGATATCCTATCACCGCGACGAGACCGACCTGAACGGTCTGAAATATACGATCGACTTAAAGCGCGGCGTCGACCCCGATAAGCTGATGCAGAAGCTCTTCCGCATGACCCCGCTGCAGGATACCTATTCGTGCAATTTCAACATCCTGATCGCCGGAACGCCGCGGGTCATGGGCGTGCGTGAAATTCTTGAGGAGTGGATCGCCTTCCGCACCGAGTGCATCCGCCGCAGAGTCTATTACGATCTGCACAAAAAGATGGACAAGCTGCATCTGCTCGAGGGTCTCCAAAGGATTCTGCTCGATATCGACAAGGCGATCAGAATCGTCCGCGAGACCGAGGAGGAGTCCGAGGTCGTCTCGAACCTGATGATCGGCTTCGGCATCGACGAGGTGCAGGCGGAATATGTCGCGGAGATCAAGCTCAGACACCTGAACCGCGAGTATATCCTGAACCGCACGAACGAGATCGAGCAGCTCCGGAAGGATGTCGCCGAGATGGAGGATATCCTGCACGATGTGAAGAAGATCCGCAAGATCATGACCGAGGAGCTGAAAAAGGTCGCGCAGAAATACGGTCAGCCGCGCAAGACGCTGTTCTATGACATGACCGATGAGCCCGAGGTCACGCCCGAGGACGACACGCCGGATTATCCGGTCAACCTCTTCCTCTCGGCGGAGGGCTATTTCAAGAAGATCACGCCGCAGAGCCTGCGCATGAGCGGTGAGCAGAAGCTCAAGGAGGGCGACGTCATCACGCAGCAGCAGGAGGCGACGAACCGCACGGAGCTGCTGTTCTTCACCGACCGCCAGCAGGTCTACAAGACCCGTGCGGGCGCCTTTGACGACACGAAGGCGAGCGTGCTGGGCGATTTCGTGCCGGTCAAGCTCGGCTTCGACGAGGGAGAGCGCGTCGTGCGCATGGTCGCGACGACCGACTACAGCGGATTTTTGCTGTTCTGCTTCGAGAACGGCAAGGTCGCGAAGGTGCCGCTCTCGGCATACGCGACCAAGACCAACCGCAAAAAGCTCGCAAATGCGTACTCCGGGAAGAACCCGCTCGTGCAGGTGCTCTATATCCCCGAGGACTGCGACATTCTGCTCCGGTCGAGCAATGCGCGCGCACTGGTCTTCAGCACGGCGATGCTGCTGCCCAAGACCACCCGCGATTCGATCGGCGTGCAGGTCATGACGCTGCGCACGCGGGCAAAGCTCGAATACGCCGCCGTCGTGACCGAGGAGACCGCCGCGCAGGTGATGAAGTATATCGTGAAGAATATCCCGGCGGCGGGCGGCATGGCAAAGGAACTCGAGATCGCAGGGCAGATGACACTGTGACAGGAGGCAGCGCATCATGAAAAAGGCACTGCGGATCACCGGGCGGATTCTGCTGATCCTGCTCGGGGCATTTCTGATCTTCACGCTCGTGACCTTTATCATCCACCGCGTGAAGCGCAGCTGCGAGACTGATCTGCTGCGGGAAAAGGGTTGTGTGAATCCGGTCTCCGTCGGCGATCATGCGCTCAATGTCTCAAAAGTCGGCAATGAAAACGGGCGTCATACTGTTGTCGCGATGGCGGGGCTCGGCATGGGCGACTATTCCGTGACCTTCCGGCAGATGACCGCCGCGATCGAGCCGGACGAGCTTGTCGTGTTCGTCGACCGCGCCGGCTACGGGCTGAGCGATGACACCGATCACGAGATGACCCTTGACTTCATCGTCGAGGATTACCGCACCGCGCTGAAAAACGCCGGGATTCCCGCGCCCTATGTTCTGATGCCGCACTCGATCGGCGGTGCCTATGCAAACTACTGGTCCTGCAAATATCCGGAGGAGATCGAGGGCATCGTGTTTGTTGACGGCAGCCAGCTCAGCGCAGATGCCTTTGCGGACGAGGACGGGGGAGACGGCAGCATCGGGCTGGTTGACCGGCTGCTGACGCTCTGTGCAAGGCTGGGCTTTTCGCGCTATGTGCTGCGGGATTACGAATACCGTCTGCCGGACAACTATTCTGAGGAGGAGCAGTATCTGGCGGATGCGCTCGCGCTGATGACGCTGGAATCTGACGCATCGACGTCGGAATCGTGCCTGATCGGAAAGAACGCGCAGGAAGCGTGGGAGAGCATCACCGCGAATGATATCCCGAAGCGCTACATCTGCGCGAGCTGGGGCATAGAGACCAAGGACGACCTGATTCTGCGCAACAGGTTCCGCAACCGGGATATCGAACTCAATCACAGGGACATTTCGCCGTTCCCGACGGAATACGCGGATGACGACGCTGAGCTGCAGCGGATCCTTGCGGAATACCGAAAGGCACGCGAGGATGTTCTCTATCCCTATGCCGAAAAAATGGGGAACTGCGAGGTCGTCTGTCTCGCGGGCGACCACTTGATCTATCAGCAGCGCCCGGCGGAATGCGGCGCACTCGTGAAGGAATATCTCGACAGCCTCGGAGGATAAACGCAGAGGGGAGGGCACACCGTGCAGATTCTGGAGATCGGATATCAGTCGCTGCTGACGGCGGGAAGGACCGTCTATCAGCCCAACGGCTTTTTCGGAGAATTCTTGCTGCTGACGCACGGCGAGCTGTCCCTGACGCTTGCAGGCAGCACCGTGGACGCGCGCCCGGGCGATGCGATTTTGGTGACGGACCGGACACCGCTGCGTTTTGAGCCGACCCAGCGGGATATGTTCTGCGACTGGATGCTGTTTGCGCCGGGCTCGGACCGCAGCTTCTTCGAGTCGCTGCACATCCCGGAGAATGCGCTGCTCCGCTTCGGCGATACTGTGTTTCTCTCGGTGCTGATCGAACAGCTCTGTGCGGAATTCTATGCGGGTAATCCGCGCCGCTCGGAGATGATCGACTGTCTGCTCAAGGCGCTGCTCATCCGCATTTCGGAGACCGGCGCCGCTGTGTCGGGCAGTCTGTCACAGGTGAGCGCGATCCCGCGCTTTCAGGAGTTGGTGCGCCTGCGCGAGAAGATCTACGAAAACCCGCAGGAGCACTGGACGGTCGACATGCTCTGCGCCGAGGTCAGCATGAGCCGCAGCTATTTTCAGCTTGTCTACCGCGAGGCATTCGGGCTGACCTGCATCGCCGACGTCATCAACTGCAAGATGGTGCGTGCCCGCGAGCTGCTGACCGCGACGAGCTATACGGTCGCGCACATCGCGCAGCTCTGCGGCTATGACAGCGAGGAGCATTTCATGCGGCAGTTCAAGAAAAACAACGGCGTCACCCCGACTGTCTACCGCAGGCAGCACCGCGAAGGGTGAACGGAGAATGAGAAGTGTGAAATGAGAAGTGAGAAATGCGTTCCGTCGCGAAAGGGAGGAGGGAGCAGGTAGGAAGTCCGGTTCGGAGTGAGGAGTTCGGAGTGAGGAGTTGTTCCGTCACTTCTTCTGCTGATTGCGTGAATCATCGGGAGCAATAACCTACCGCAAGGCGCGCCGGCGCGTGCTCCGCGTCCGTGCTTTTCGCATGTCCTGCACGCATTCAAAATCCGTCCGCGTAAGCGGACACCGCCGCTCCGCACTCCTCACTGCTCACTCCTGACTTGACCCCCTGTTTCACCGTAATCGTGACAGCCGATCGGACCTCAGCTGCGAATAAATATGAACTTTTACCCGAAACACTTGCTTTTTGCAGGTGTTTCGTGTTATAATAGAAAAAGCTATGGAGCTTTGCAGTTGAGGGAGGACGGATATGCGAATTCTCGGCATAGACCCGGGCTATGCGATCATCGGCTTCGGGATCGTCGATTATCAGGGCATGGATTTCCGCCCGGTCGAATACGGCAGCATCCTCACCGAGGCAGAAATGCCCTTCGGTGACAGGCTGAAGCAGATCTATGACGACATGTGCTTTCTGCTCGATCGCTATCAGCCGCAGGTCATGTCTGTCGAAAAGCTCTATTTCAACACCAACAAGACCACAGGCATCAAGGTCGCCGAGGCGCGCGGAGTCATTCTGCTGACCTGCGCCCAGCGCGGCATTCCCGTCTGTGAGTATACGCCGCTGCAGGTGAAGTCTGCGGTGGTCGGCTACGGCAAGGCGGAAAAGCATCAGGTCATGGAAATGACAAGGCGCATTCTGCATCTCGAAGAGGTGCCGAAGCCCGATGACACCGCCGACGCGCTCGCCCTTGCGATCTGTCACGGGCACAGCGCACCGCCGGATTACTGAGAGGAAGTGTTACTATGATCGACAGCCTGCGCGGGAGGGTACTCAGCCGCGAGCCGGGTCTGGTCGTGATCGAATGCGGGGGCGTCGGCTATGCATGCCGCGTCAGCCTGCAGACGGCTGCGGGCGTGCCGGCAGCGGGCGAGGAGGCAATGCTCTACACGCGCCTGACCGTCCGCGAGGACGACATCGCACTCTACGGCTTTCTCACGCGCGCCGAGCGCAGCTGCTATGACCAGCTCACCGCGGTCTCCGGCGTCGGACCGAAGGCGGCGCTCGCGATCCTTTCCGATTTCACGCCTGACCGTTTTGCCCTGTGCGTCGCGGCAGGCGACCACAAGGCGCTGACGAAGGCAAAGGGCATCGGCGCCAAGACCGCACAGCGCATCGTGCTGGAGCTGAAGGACAAGCTCGCAAAATCTGCGGAGATCGGCAGCTTTGTGCCGGTCGCTGCGGCACCTGCGGGCGGCAATACCGAAGAGGCAATGTCCGCACTTCTGGTGCTGGGATATTCCCAGAGCGAGGCAGCCGGTGTGCTCGCCGCGCTCGACCCCGCACTGCCCGCCTCTGAGCTGATCCGCCTCTCGCTGCGGGAGCTCGGCAAGAATCTGTGATCATTGAACGTACCGATACAGAAAAAGAACAGCAGCCAACGGAATAACGGAAACAGTGAGGGACTTCGTATGACACACAGAAAACTGATATCGGCAATTATGGCGCTGCTCATGGCGGCATCGCTCTGCGCATGCGGCGGCAATTCGACCGCCGACCCGACGTCTTCGGCAGCCCAGAGCAGCACGGCGGCGGAGAGCAGCACCGCAGACGAATCCTCCGAGGCGGATGCAAAGGCAGATTCGCAGGAGGAATCGGAGAGCCGCACGGACGAGAGCTCAAAATCGCAGGAGAGCGGCAATTCCGACACGGAAAGCAGCGCATCTGCGCTCGCAGGCGCCGACGGCAGCAGCCGTGAGGAAAGCAGCAAAACCGGAGACAGCAAGTCTGAGAGCAGCAAGGCAGAGAGCAGCAGATCTGAGAACAGCAAATCTGAGAGCAGCAAAGCCGAAAGCAGCCGCACAGACGATGTCAGCGCAGGCAGTTCCGATCTGGCGGCTGCGACCAAGTATCTCGAGCGCACGATGGACGGCTTGGTCCGGAAGGACCGTCAGATGATCGTCGACAATACAAACATCTGCGATCTGATCGGGTTCTACCGGATGCTCCGGCTCGAATTTGCCGGGATTGGCGACGAAAGCGTTCCCGAAATGAGCGATGAACAGATTCTTGATGAGCTTTTTTCCGAAATGGAAGAGGACGACGACAACGCGATCAAAAGCTGGCGGATTTTGCGCAGTGCCGATAATCCCAAGCTCTGCAAGGAATACAACGGCAAGATCGACGAGGTGCTGGAGGAGCTCGACGAGGAGATCGCGGACAACAATATGACCGCGGAGCAGATCGAGTTTGTCCGGAAAATCTATCGGAAGATCGGACGTCTGTATGTGTTCGAGGTCGAGGCGACGGATCAATCCGGCGATACAAAGGTGGAGTATCTGTATGTCTCGCAGCGCGGCAACAAGATGGCGGTCGATCTGACGCTCAGCAACGGTCTGAGCGATCTGGTGAACACCTCGCGCACGACCCGTGCCAATGCGTATGCCAAAACGATCTCGAATGCGTGCAATGCCGCGCTGACAGATATTGATGAAGAAGTGGGCATCGGCAGCGAGCTCAACGGCATCCACACCTATAAGGGCAGCGATTTCAAAAATCTGCAGCCTGTCACGCTGAATGAAGATTCCCCCAAGGGCACGAAGCTCGCCGCGGTGAAATATAAAATGGCTGTCTACTACGACAGCATCTCGGAGATCGACGAAATCCGGATTTCGATCAGCAACGGCATCTGCATGGCGGTGGCGATCCGCTACGGGCAGTCTGAGGACCCGATCACCGGCGAGAGCATTGATACGTTCGGCACCTATCCGAATGTGCTGTCTGAATCGGAACGGTCATCGGTCCGCACGCTCGATCAGGCGATGCAGCACGCACAGAAACAGAACTGAGAAAGGTGACTTTGATGAAGCAGAACAGAATTCTTGCGGCGTTGCTCGCGGCGGCGGCGCTGTGTGCGCTGACCGCATGCGGCAGAACAGCCGTATCCAATGCAGCAAAGGGTGCAGCATCCGCGCAGGATTCCGCGGAGGCGCAGAGCAGCTCGAACGAAGCCGGGCTTGCGGGCGCAAAGGAATTCGCACAGAAGCTGCTGCAGAATGACCCCAATGACCCCAAGCAGTTCATCCTCGACACGACCAATCTCAACGAGGTCTGCGACGCAGTCAGGCTCACGGAGCTGCTGAAGGACGCCTCTGAGCGAAAGAGCGAGAGCGACCTGCTTGATGCGATCTATGCGCAGATCGGTCTGGACGAGAAGGGCATTGCGGCATATAAACAGAATGCCGCGGCAAACGGTCAGACCGCGCAGCTCGGCAGGGTCGAGGAAAACCCGGCGCTCTGCGAACAATACAAAAGCTGGCTGAATAAGGGCTGGCTCGAATTCGAGGATGCATTTCTCGACGGCGAGCTGACGCGCGAGCAGGTCGATCAGCTCAAGCGCGATTACTGCAAGCCCGACCACCTCTATGTCGCCGAGGTCTCCGACGTGACATCGTCCGGCAGCCGGGTCACGGTGAACACCTATATTTCACAGGTCGGCGAGCGGTATTATTTTGACTATTTCATTGAGGACGACACCAGAGACGTGTTCCGCGAGGTCACGAGCTATCAGGTTGCAGCAGGCGACGCATGGAGCACCGAAGGATGAAGCGGCACGGTTTTCTGACGGCGCTGCTCGCCGCGGCGATGCTGTGCACCGCGACCGCCTGTACCGATGCGGCATCCTCGCAGGACAGCAGTGCCTCCGAAGCGGCGCAGAGCAGTGCGCAGACAGCCGACAGCAGTGCGGAACAAAGCGAGAGCTCGGCGAAAGCGGCAGACGAAAGCAGCCGCAATGACGAAAGCAGCCGCAATGACGAAAGCAGCCGCAATGACGAGAGCAGCCGCAATGACGAAAGCAGCAGTACGGACGAAAGCAGCCGCAACGATGAGAGCAGCCGTTCACAGAGCGGCAGTGCCGGGAGCGCCGAGGCTGCCGTGAATGACGTGCTGCGGCAGTTCATGGAGGCGTGCAGGGAAAATGACCGGGAAGCCGTCGACCGGGTGAGCAATACCGCGCTGATCTCCTCCGTGCTCACGGGCTCGGAGGCGGACAGCATACTCAGTTCGTACACGGATTTCGGCATCCGGGACTACACGCTCGGGCAGGCAGTGCAGGCAAAAGCGGCACTTGCGGCATATCAGGAATACCGCACAGAGGTGCTCGGCAGCTACGAAAAGGCTGCCGGGGAGAATTCCGAAGCGAAGGAGCTGCTCGGACGCTATCTGCAGCTGATGCCCGATGCGGAGGACCTCTGGCGCACAACGGTGAAGACCGTCGGCACGAACGGCAGCAGCTCCGAGGACATGCTGTATGTGATGAAGACTGGCGGCGGATGGATCGTTGATCTGGTGTGCGTGCCCGCGATGAACGGCTATATGCGAAAGGCACAGCTCGGAAGCAGCAATTTATCCGCAAAGAGAATCCATCACGCCGTGAATTCTGCGATGACCGTGCTTGATGAGGCGTATATTGACCTGTCGCAGTTCTGCGGCAGCACGATGACTTTCACCGGCGCGGATTTCAAGGACTGCAAGCAGATCGACAATCCGCAGACCGAAGCGGAGATTCTCGCCGCGTTCAAATATCAGGTGACGCAGTATGCGTCGGAGGTCACCGAGCTCGACGAGATTGCGCTCCGTTTTCAGGAAGAAAGCTGCGCGGCTGCGGCTGTGAGAAACGGCACGCATACGGACTACCGGACCGACACGGAATACACCGCGTTCGGCACCTATCCGAGGTCGCTGACGACCGATGATTTCGGCAAGCTGAAGACGATCGGGCAGGCGCTCGACTACGCGATGAACTGAATACGGGATTTCAGACGAACAACAGATATCAGATAAAAGGAGGATATTCACATGAATCTCGATGAACTCTTGAAGGAAGCGATCACAAAACCGGAAAAGCGCTCGGTGTTCCTGCAAATGCTGATCAAAAGCGATGTGTACGTCATCTGCAAAAAGCCGGTCAAGCAGGACGAGATCAACGGCGGCATCCAGATGGAGCTGGTGACGACGCAGAATCCGGACGGCGAAATTTTCATCCCGTTCTTCACGAGCTATCGCTCCGTGCAGCAGTTTGCCAAGCGCTATGTCAACTGCTACCGCCTGAACTGCCTGCGTCTCTTTGACCTGATCCAGTCGGCAAATGCCGTGCTGAACCCGAATTCCTACGGCAAGGAATTTTCTTCGCAGGAGATGAAGAGCATCCTCATGGTCGCGCGCAACCTCAATATCCCCGCGATCTCCATGAAGGAGGAGGAGACGATCGAATACCGCAAGTGCACGAAGGATCTCGAGCATCTGACCAGACCGCTCACGCGCTATCTGGCAAGGCAGGCGAATGTCGACGCCTGCTATATGGTCGAGATGATCCGCGGCTGTGAGAAGCCGCAGACGCTCTTCGTCTTTGACATGCAGGGCAACACCAGAAAGCTCTTCTTCCCGCTCTCGAAGTATATGCAGAGCTACACGAAGTCCGGCGATTCGCTCGTGTTCATCAGTCTGGAGGAGGCAGCCGGCAAGAAGGCGGTCGAGGGCGTCGACCCGTTCTATATCCGCAAGAAGCGCTTCTTCGAGAAATAATCCCCCTTTTGGAGAACCGATATGATTCAATCAGGAAAACCGGCTCACGATCAGGATGAATCCGTCACCGTTGCGAGCCCCGAGGTGCAGCCCTCTGACGGCGACCTTGAGACCTCTCTGCGCCCGAAGACCCTGCGGGATTACATCGGGCAGGATCAGGTCAAGGAGAATCTCGCGGTCTATATCGAGGCTGCGCGCCGCCACGGCGAGCCGCTCGACCATGTGCTGCTCTACGGTCCGCCCGGTCTGGGCAAGACCACGCTCTCGGGCATCATTGCGCACGAGATGGGCGTCAATCTGCGCGTGACCTCCGGTCCGGCGATCGAAAAGCCCGGCGATCTCGCGGCGCTGCTGACCAATCTCGGGCGCTGCGACGTGCTCTTTGTCGACGAGATCCACCGCCTGTCCCGCGCGGTCGAGGAGATCCTCTATCCCGCGATGGAGGACCGCGCACTCGATATCATGATCGGCAAGGGGCCCTCGGCGCGGTCGATCCGTGTCGATCTGCAGCCGTTCACGCTGGTCGGTGCGACGACCAGAGCCGGACAGCTCACGCCGCCGCTGCGCGACCGCTTCGGCATCGTCGAGCGCCTTGAGCTCTATTCGCCCGAGCAGCTCTGCGATATCATCCGCCGCAGCGCGATGCTGCTGGACATTCCCTGTGAGCCCGACGGCGCGATGGAGCTGGCAAAGCGCTCCCGCGGCACGCCCAGGATTGCGAACCGGCTGCTCAAGCGCGTGCGCGATTTCGCCGACGTGATGGGCAACGGCGTCATCACGCGCGAGACCGCAAGGCTCGGGCTCAACCGCCTTGAGATCGACGAGCTCGGGCTCGATAAGCTCGACCGCCGCATGCTCGACATGATGATCCGCGGCTATCACGGCGGACCGGTCGGGCTGGAGACGCTCGCCTCCGCGATCGGCGAGGAGGCGGTCACGCTGGAGGATGTCTGCGAGCCCTATCTGATGCAGCTTGGGATGCTCGCGCGCACGCCGCGGGGCAGATGTGCGACGGCGCTTGCCTATCAGCATATGGGCTATGCCGTTCCCGACGGCGGCTTGCAGCAGTATTCGCTCAGCGATATGCTGGACACGGACAACTGATTTCACATGCCTGCCGAAAGCGGGGTGACTGCATGGGCTTTGTATCAAAGCGCAATTTCCGACATAACGAAAAGATACCGCTTCCGGCTGGGCTGATCAACGGGCAGTCGCTGGGAGCGGTTTCCGGCATGAAATATGGCTTTTCCACGGTGAGCTACAGCGGCTGCGAGTGCATCGCGGTCTACAATGCACTGCTGCTCGCCGGCATCCCGCAGCCCTTCCCGGCGATCGTGCGCTATATGGAGCGATTCCGCGTGATGGCGGGCTTCTGGGGCGCAAATTTCCTCTCGCTCGGCGCCTGCCTGAGACATTTCGGGCTGCCGGCAAAGCGGGTGCGTTCGCGCCTGCGCCTGCGGGAGGCACTCATGCAGGGGAGCGTGTGTCTGGTTGTCTACTGGACGGGCAGGCGGTTCCGTTCTGCGGTGCACACGGTCTGTGTCTGCCGCGATCACACCGGCGAGGTCTGTGTCTGCAATATGTACAACAACTGCGGCACGGTGCTGCACGAGCCGGTCGAGTCATTCCCGCGGAAAAAGCTGATCTTTGCGTATATCGCATCGCCGCTGCAGCAGTCCGGCACGCCGGACGTTGCCGGAAGAGATGTCGATGCGCAGCGGGACGGCAAACCGTAACAAAAACGAAAGGGGGGCGCTGCATGAGCACGATCCTGAAGCCGGGCGGGCTGCACGGCATCGCGATGAGCGAACTGAGCTGCGAGCTGCTGATGCGGCTCGGGTGCGCGGCGGCACAGACCGTCGGGCGGCTGAAAAAGCGCCCTGCCGTATTCTATGTTTCTCACGACGGCAGACGTTCTGCCGGTGCGCTCGAGGCGGCGCTCTGTGCGGGCATCTGCACGGGCGGCGGCGAGGCGGTCTGTCTCGGGCTGATGCCTGCGGGCGCCGCTGCACTGCTGCTGGAAAAAGGCGATGCCGACGGCGGCTTTGCGGTCACCGCGGACGACGCCTCCTACGAATACAGCGGCGTGAAGCTCTTCGGAGAGCGCGGTCTGCCGCTCAATGCCGAGCAGCTTGCCGCGATCGAGCTGCTGATGCCCGTCTCGGCGGCACTGCCCGCGAAATCGCACCGGCACTGCGGCGTCATTTCCCACGACGGCACCGCAGCGGCACGGTATCTGGCGCTTGCCGCGGCGCGGTGCGGTGCGCCGAAGCAACGGCACGGTCTGCGCGTCGCGGTCGACTGCGCGAACGGCGCGGCATCGTCGATCGCCGGGACCTTTTTCACAGACAGGGGCGTGACGCCGCTGCTGCTCTGCGACCGCCCCGACGGGCTGAATATCAACCGGGACTGCGGTGTCTGCGGGACGGATGCCCTCGCGGAATTTGTCCGGGAGCAGCACTGTGACGCCGGCTTTGCGCTCGACGGCGGCGGCGCATGCTGCATCGCTTGCGACGAGACCGGCGAGCTCCTCGACGAGAGCCGTCTGCTCGCGATCCTCTGCGAGGCGCGGCTGCAGAGCGGCGACCCGGAGATCAGGCAGAAGGGCTGCGCCGTGACCGACCGGACCAATCTCGGCTTTCTGCGCTATGCCGCTGAACGGGGCATCCCGCTGCACAGTGCGCTGCCGGAGCAGCATTCAGTGCTGGACCTGATGCGCGAGCAGGGGATCCCGCTCGGCGTCTGCGGCAGAGGCGCCGTCTGCTTCGGCGACCTGCCCGCAGCCGACGGTCTGATGACCGCCGCGGAGATCCTGCGCATCATGCAGCAGAGCGGTGCGCTGCTCAGTGCCCTTGCGGGCGTGATGGAGCCCGCGCCGCAGGTCTCGGTGCCCGTGCGGATTCCGCCGCAGTGGCGCGAGGTCTGGCGCAATGACCCCGAGATCGCGTCCTGCATCGCCGACTGTGAACAGGCGCTCGGCACATCGGGCAGACTGCTGATCCGGGAGCACCCGCGCGAGCCCGTGCTGACCGTCACGGTCGAGGGCAGCAGCTTTCAGCAGATCAACACACTGGCGATGGCGCTTGCGGAGCATATTTCGCAGGGAACGCCCGCGCCGCAGGAGGCATAATGGAACAGATCTGGAAGGACATGTACGAAGCCGCAAGGGCAGCGCGTCAGCCGCGCAGAATATCGGATTATGTGACCTGCGGAGAGGTCGCGGCGGCAGTGGAATCCGCATCCGGGAACATCTATACGGGCGTGTGCGTCGACACCTGCTCGACGCTCGGCATCTGTGCGGAGCGCGCGGCGATCTTCGCGATGCTGGCAGCCGGGGAGCAGGAGCTCCGCCGCGTGCTGGCGATCCTGCCGGACGGCTCATCGGGACCTCCCTGCGGCGCATGCCGCGAGCTGATGGTCCAGCTGATGCCCGGCAGATATCACAGTATCGAGATCATGAAGAACTACCAGACCGGCGAGACCGTTACGCTCGGTGAGCTGACCCCCGACTGGTGGATCAAATAGCAAGTCGTCAGAATCAAAACGGATGGACCGGTGCGCGGCATCAGACCGCTGTCCGGAAAAGGTGAGGAATATGGCAAACAGATGGACCGCAGAGGAATCTGCACTGATCGAGCGCGAGCTGCGCCGCCCCACAATGACGAATCAGGAGCTTGCGGACAAGCTCGGAAGGAGCCTGCAGAGCATCGCGGCGAAGAAGCGTCACGCTGCCGCAATGGCGGAGCAGGCGCAGCAGGAGGCAAAACCGGCTCCTGCACAGAAGCAGCCCGAAGCCCCCGCAAAGCCGGACTCGGCAGCCGTCCCGGCGGCACCGAAGCCCGCACCGGCAAAGCCTGCCGCGGAAAAGACAGAGCCCGCACAGCCCGCGCCTGCCGCGGCAAAGCCCGCTCTGCCGGCGAACCGTGAATGGACGCCCGCGGAGGATGCGATGCTGATGCAGACGCCCTACAAGAGCGAGGACGAGCTCTCTGAGAGCCTGAACCGCCCGAAGGAGGCGGTGCACCGCCGCCGCGTGATGCTGCAGAAGCAGCGTCTGGAGGAGAAGGAGCGCACGAAGCGTCTGCTGATCGAGACCGTGACGACCCCGCTGCGCACCGATGCCCCCGAGGAGCGCGCGCAAAGAGCGGTCGGGGCGGCGGAGCTGAGCGCCCGGCTGCGGGCTCTGCGCGCACTGATCTCGATGCTCGGGCAGTGTGCCGAGGCGACCGAGATCGGCGCCGTGCAGGATTTTCTTGCAGCCGCCGAGTTTATTGCCGGCGAATAATCAGAACAGGAACGGGAGGTGTCCGCGGTGAAGCTGTCAGGCTGGAGTCAAATGAATCCGACGGAGCGCAGGGCGCTGATCGCTGCAATCCTATGCTGTCTCTGCGCAGTTGTCTGCGGTGTGCTGGTCTTTCAGAACGGAATCCAGCTCTGTAAGTGGCTGTTCGACGCGGCGCTTGCCGGGATGTTTGTGTCGCTCGGCATCACCGATCTGCGCAGGCATACGGCGCAGGCAGTCGGTGAATTCCTGATCGCAGCCGGCATCATCGCGGTCGGCATCGCAGTGCTGGCATGAAGGAGCAGACTGTATGGAAATGATCAAGGGCTACACATGGGGATTTTTCTCCGGTGCGGGCAAGTGGAATACGCCCGAGGCGGAGCGCTCGATGGAGCGCCTTGCCGCAAACGGGCTCAGCTGGATCTGCATTCCGGTCAACTGCTTTCAGGAGACCTTCTATTCGCTGACGGTGTTCTCGCTCTTCGGGCGCACGCAGACCGATGAGGAGGTGCGCTTTGCGGTCCGGAAGGCGAAATCGCTCGGGCTGAAGGTGTGCTTAAAGCCGATGGTCGACTGCCTTGACCGCTCATGGCGCGCGCGCATCCATTTCCCGACCGAGACCGACGATTACTGGGCAAGGTGGTTTCAGTCCTACACGCGCTTTCTGCTGCACTATGCGGCGATCGCGGAGCAGGAGGGCTGCGAGATGCTCTGCACCGGCTGCGAAATGGCGGGCATGGATGCGCAGACCGCACACTGCGAGCTGCTGATTGCCAATGTGCGCGGCGTCTATCACGGCTGCATCATGCACAACATCAATCACGGCGACGAGCTGCGCTTTCCGTGGCTCACCGCGGTCGATCTGATCGGCATTTCGGCGTATTACCCGGTGACAGAGCCCGGCGACAGCTCGATCGAATGCATGCGCCGCAAATGGGCAGTGCACCGCGAGACCGTGCGTGCCTGTCACGCGCATTATGAGAAGCCCGTGATGTTTGCGGAGATCGGCGTGCGCAGCGAGCACGGCTGCACGCAGTATCCGTGGGATTTTCAGCACCGCCCCGATCAGCCGCTCGATGAGCAGGAGCAGGCGGATTTCTACGAGACCGCGATGGAGACGATGTGGGACGAGCCCTATTTCCGCGGCTTTTTCTGGTGGGACTGGAAGGCGATCCTGCCGCCGGAGGAGACCGCACATCACAACCGCGATTTTACCGTGTACGGCAAGCAGGCGGAGACCGTGCTGCGCCGCTGGTACACAGAGCACTGAACGATCGGAGACAGCCAAATGAGAACAGCGAAGCACTGGGCGGATTACCGCCTGATCGACACCAAAAGCGGCGAGCGTCTTGAGCGCTGGGGCGATGTGATCCTCATCCGCCCGGACCCGCAGGTCATCTGGCAGTCCGCGCCGAAAACCGACCTCTGGGAGAAGGCGGACGGGCACTATCACCGCTCGAAATCGGGCGGCGGACAGTGGGAATACCGCAAAAAGCTGCCCGAGAGCTGGCAGATCCGATATCACGGGCTGGTGTTCAACGTCCGACCGACCGGCTTCAAGCACACCGGGCTCTTCCCCGAGCAGGCGGTCAACTGGGACTGGATGCAGGAGAAGATCAAAGGTGCCGGGCGACCGGTCCGCGTGCTCAATCTCTTTGCATACACGGGCGGCGCGACGCTTGCCTGTGCGGCGGCGGGCGCAGAGGTCTGCCATGTGGACGCGGCAAAGGGCATGGTGCAGTGGGCGCGGGAAAACGCCGCCGCATCGGGGCTGACCGAAAAGCCGATCCGCTGGATCGTCGACGACTGCGAGAAGTTCATCCGAAGAGAAGCGCGCCGCGGAAAGCAATACGACGCGGTCATCATGGATCCGCCGAGCTACGGGCGCGGTCCGGGCGGCGAGATCTGGAAGCTCGAGGACAGCATCTATCCGCTGGTCGAGGCTTGTCTCGATATCATGTCGGACGACCCGCTGTTCTTCCTGCTCAACAGCTACACGACCGGGCTGTCGCCGTCGGTGATGGGCTATCTGCTGCACGAGCTGATCGTGCCGAGATTCGGCGGCAGCATCACCGCGGACGAGATCGGTCTGCCGGTCGAGCTCGCAAAGGCGTCGCTGCCGTGCGGCGCGTCTGCGATCTGGGAGAACGCATAACGAATGTCCTGCCGAGGGGATGATATCCCCTCGGGCTCCCCATTTCAAAGGGACACCGTCCCTTTGGCGGGAGTCTGAGGGCGGAGCCCTCAGAACATCTCTCACTCAGACCGGCAAATTCCGGTTTATCGCGGGGACACAATTCCTGAAAGGGGCAAACAAAAAGGAGTGATTCGCATGCTGCCGGAATTCCGATATTATCCCGATCCGCTCGGGACAGGAGCCTTTCATCAGGGCGCGCCGCGCAGATGTCAGTGCTGCGGCAGGGAAACAGAGATCTGGTATGCGTATCCGTTTTATACCGCTGGTGATGAGCCGGACTGCATCTGCCCGGACTGCATCGCAAGCGGCGCCGCCGCGGAAAAGCTGGACGGCGATTTTCACAGCGAATATGTCGGTTCGGTGTCAGACCCTGCCAGAATCGAGGAATGGATGAAGCGCACGCCGGGCATCTGCACGATACAGGATACGCCGTGGTATGCACACTGCGACGATTTCTGCGCATTTGTCGGCTATGCCGCATGGGAAGACCTCGAAGAAACGGGCATCGCAGACGAGATCGCGGAAACCTATGACAGCGAGGTCAGCGGCTTTTCGCTCGCGGACCTCAAAGAAGGTATGCGGCGGGGCTGCTGCATTCAGGGCTACCTGTTCCGCTGTCTGCACTGCGGCAGGCATTTTCTGACCGCGGATGTTGATTGAATATGGAAAAGATTACAATTCGCCGGTTTGCGGAAGCCGACGCAAAAGCGGCCGCAGCAGTCGTCGCGGAGACGGTGCGTGTCAGCAACAGCCGCGACTATCCGCCGGAATACATTGACGAGCTGGTGCGGACGCATTCCGCAGCGGTGCTTTGCCGGCGCGCCGAAGAGGGGCACATGTATGTTGCCTGCGACGGTGACCGCATCGTCGGCACGGGCACGGTCGCACCCTATTGGGGCAGCGAAACGGAGAGCATTCTGCTGACTGTTTTTGTTCTGCCCGATTATCAGGGCAGAGGGCTCGGGCGCAGGCTGATCGAAACGCTGGAGCGCGATGAATATGCGCTGCGGGCTGACCGCATCGAGATTCCCGTCTCGCTGACTGCCGTGCAGTTTTACCGGCATCTCGGCTACGATTACAAAAACGGCGTGACAGAGCCCGAGGGCGGGCTGATGTACCGCCTTGAAAAATTCCCGAGAGGATGACAGCATGAACTACAGAGAGGTCGATTTTGAGACCTATTACCGCCGCGGAGTATTCCGCCATTTTTCGGCGGATTGCAAGTGCTCGGTGTCGGTCACAAGCCGCGTCGACGTGACCGCGCTGAAAGCCTTTTCCAAGCGCACGGGTACGCGGTTTTATCTCAATTTCCTCTATTGCCTGTGCAGCGCGCTCAACGCAAGGGAGGATTACCGCCTGACATGGGACTGGCAGAACGAACGACTGCTGTGCTGGGACAAGATCAACCCGATACAGTATGTGTTCCACGAGGATACAGAGACCTTCACGGTCGTCTACACCGAATATGACAGCGACTACAGCGTATTCTATCAGCAGGCGGAGGCAGACCTTGCGGCGGCAAAGCAGACCCGGGAATACGGGCTGGACAGCGAGCACCATCCGAACTGGTTCGACGCCTCCTGTGTGCCGTGGCTTTCCTACGATTCGCTCCATGTCGAGCTGCCCGACGGGTTTTTATATCTGAATCCGATCGTCAACTGGGGCGCCTACCGCGAGGAATCGGGCAGACTGATGATGCCCGTGACCGTGCGGCTCAATCACGCCGCCGCGGACGGCTTTCAGGTCGCAAGGGTCTTCCGGCTGATTGCCGCGGAGATCGACACGCTGACGGGCACTGCCCGCGGTATATGATAACGAAAGCGAGGGGATCACAATGGCGGAACAGCAGATGACAAAGGAAGAGATCAAGGCATACCTGCTCTGGTATCATGATTATCTGGTGCGCAAATATGTTCACCGTGAGGAGATCGGGATCACCGCGAAGCAGTTCAAGCAGTACAGTGCGCTTCTGGACAGTCAGGAGCCGGATGTGCTGGATGCGATGGAGGAGATCGTGCGTGAGCATCCGCTGCCGGAGGACTGCCAGTATATGGTGAAGACGAACCGGACGGCGCTGGTCTACCGGCTCATCCGTGCCGGCAGGTGCCCGGATATCGCAAGGGAAGAAGCGCTGTATTTTATGCAGCCGCTGCATTTTACCCCAAAGGAGTATCAGATGGAGCTCCGCGGCTATGCGTGGAGCGAGGAGGACGAGGAGCACACAAGACGCTGGCTGATGTGCGAATGCGACGATCTGCCTGCTGTGATCCCCGCCGCATGGTTGGAATTCCACTATTTTCTGGATGAGATCGCGGGCGAGCACTTCATGCTGCTCGGAAATGTGTTCGGTTTTCCGCTCAGATACACCGCATATGTATACTGCAAATGCAACCGTGTGGACGAGCTGAAATATGTGTTCAGACCCTATCTGATTGCCTGCGAGGAGGGCACCGGCGACAAAATCATGGCTGAGATCAGAGACATGGCAAACACGCTGTTCCATCTGACCGATGAAGCATTTGAGACGCTGACGATGCAGTGGTTTGCCCTCATTTACTGCGTCGGGCCGAAGAAAAAGCAGGAGACCCAATTCTACAAGAAATACATCGACGGCTGGATGGAGCATGACAAGGACCGTTTTCTCGAGGTCATTCAGACGAAATCGAGCGAGGAAGCGCGCAGGAAGATTCTGAAAAAGCTGTTTCCCGATGTGAAACCGAAATAAACTGCCTGCCGGTTTCCGGCAAATAATGGAGGTCGGCACTGCCGATGGAGAAGCTCATTACGATAGACAATGTGCATTTTTCGTATGCCGCAGAGGAGGAAAATGCAAAACCCGCCGAGGTGCTCAAGGGCATCTCGCTGGAATTTGAACGCGGCGAGCTGGTCGCGGTGCTCGGGCACAACGGCTCGGGCAAATCGACGCTCGCAAAGCTGCTGAACGCGATCCTGCTGCCCACGGAGGGCACGGTCACGGTCGCGGGCATCGACACGAAGGACGAGGAACGCATTTTTGACATCCGGCAGCATGTCGGCATGGTCTTCCAGAATCCCGACAACCAGATCGTTGCGACGATCGTCGAGGAGGATGTGGCGTTCGGGCTCGAAAACCTCGGCGTGCCGAGCGACGAGATGCGCGTGCGCGTCGATCAGGCGCTGCAGGCGGTCGGCATGTACGAATTCCGCGAGCACGCGCCGCACCAGCTCTCGGGCGGACAGAAGCAGCGGGTCGCGATTGCGGGCATCATCGCGATGCGCCCGGACTGCATCGTGCTCGACGAGCCGACCGCGATGCTCGACCCGCAGGGCAGAAAAGAGGTCATGCGGACGATCAGGCTCCTGAACCGCGACTACGGCATCACGGTCATTCTCATCACGCATGAGATGGACGAGGCGGCGCAGTGTCAGCGCATCGTTGTGATCGACGGCGGCGAGGTGCGGCTCGACGGCAAGCCCGAGGCGATCTTCTCGCAGGTGGAATACATGCGTGAGCTCGGGCTCGATGTGCCGCAGGCGACGGAGCTTGTGTATCTGCTGCGGCAGGCGGGCTTCGATCTTGACCCGGAGATCCTCCACGCCGATCAGTGCATCGAAGCGGTCGCGGCACTGCTGGAGAAGAGTGCGCAGGCATGACCGCCGGTGCAGAAATCCATTTCGGGGATGCGGGAAAGCCGCTCCTCACCCAATCGAAAGGAACCGAATGAATGCCGATTCTTGAAGCAAAAAACCTGACATACACCTACAGCATCGGCTCGCCCTTTGAGAAAACGGCGGTCGATCACATCGACCTGCAGATCGAGGCGGGCGAGTTCATCGGCGTGATCGGGCACACCGGCTCGGGCAAATCGACGCTGATGCAGATGCTCAACGGGCTTCTGAAGCCGACCGACGGAACGGTGCTGCTCGAGGGAAAGGATATCTGGGCGAAGGGTGCCGACCGCAGAGCCGTGCGCTTTCAGGTCGGGCTGGTGTTCCAGTATCCGGAATATCAGCTCTTTGAGGAGACGGTCTACAGGGATATCGCCTTCGGACCGAAGAATATGGGGCTCGGCGAAACGGAGATCGACCGCAGAGTGCGCGAGACTGCCGAGGCAGTCGGGCTCAGCGAGGCGCTGCTCGACAAGGCGCCCTATGCGCTCTCGGGCGGTCAGAAGCGCAGAGCGGCGATTGCGGGCGTCATGGCGATGGAGCCGAAGGTGCTGATCCTCGATGAGCCCTGCGCCGGGCTGGACCCGAAGGGGCGCATGAAGATCCTGTCGCAGCTGCGCGATTATCACAGGCGCACCGGCTGCACGGTGCTGCTGGTGTCGCACAGCATGGAGGATGTCGCAAAATATGTCTCCAAGCTGCTGGTGCTCTCGCACGCAAAGGTCGTCAGCTTTGACACCCCGGCGAAGGTGTTCGCAGACGGGGAGCGGCTGACGGAAATGGGGCTCGCGCTCCCGCAGATCACGCGGGTCTTCCACGGGCTGCGCGCGCGGGGCTTCGATATCCCCGATGAGGTCTACACCGTGAAATACGGCGCGGAGCTGCTGCTGCAGATGCTGAAGGGAGGCGGTCCGGGATGCTGAAGGATATCACGCTCGGGCAGTATTTCCCGATGGATTCGGTCGTGCACAGAATGGATGCGCGGTTCAAGATCATCATTACGCTGCTCTTTCTGGTGATGCTCTTCTGGGGGCAGCATGTGCCGACGCTGCTCTTCGGCTTCGCCTTTGTGCTGCTCGCGACGGTCTGCTCGAAGATTCCGCCGAAGATGATCGTCAAGAGCATCAAGCCGATCGTGCCGATCCTGATTTTCACGGGTCTGCTCAATCTCTTTCTGCTCGAGGGCGGCGAGATTTACTGGCAGTGGAAATTCCTGCGCATCTCCGAGCAGGGCATCCAGACCTCGGTGTTCATGGTCGTGCGCATCTGCCTGCTGATCGCGGGCACCTCGCTGCTGACCTACACCACCTCGCCGATCGTGCTGACCGATGCGATCGAGGCGCTGCTCTCGCCGCTGAAAAAGCTGAAGCTCCCGGTGCATGAGCTCGCAATGATGATGACGATCGCGCTGCGGTTCATCCCGACGCTGATCGAGGAGACCGACAAGATCATGTCCGCACAGAAGGCACGCGGCGCCGATATGGAGAGCGGCGGGCTGGTCAAGCGGGCAAAGGCGCTTGTGCCGATCCTGATCCCGCTGTTTGTGTCGGCATTCCGCAGAGCCGAGGAGCTTGCGCTCGCGATGGAGTGCCGCTGCTATCACGGCGGCGAGGGTCGCACGCGGCTGCGGCAGCTGAAGAGCGGGCTGCGCGATTACATCGCCCTTGCGATCATGCTGGCAATGCTCGCGGCGGTCATCGTGATCAATGCGCTGATGAAATGACGGTGAATGCCATGCGAACGATCAAAATGACGATTGCCTACCGCGGCACGCATTATCACGGCTTTCAGCGGCAGCCCAACGCACGCACCGTGCAGGGCGAGGTCGAGGCGCAGCTCTCGCGCATCCTCGATCAGCCGACGACGGTCTGGGGCTGCTCGCGGACCGACACCGGCGTGCACGCGAAGGAATTTGTGCTGCATCTGCACACGGAGCGGGCGATCCCCTGCAAAAATCTCGTGCGCGCGATGAACGGCTATCTGCCGGACGACATCTCCGTGCTCGCTGCCGAGGATGCCCCCGCGGACTTCCATGCCCGCTTTGACTGCAAGGGCAAGGAATATCTCTACCGCATCCACAATCACGAGAGCAAGAACCCCTTCGAGACCGATCTTGCCTTTCACTACCGCCGCCCGCTCGACGATGCGCTGATTCACGAGGCGGCACAGGCGGCAGTCGGGCGGCATGACTTCCACAGCTTTTGTGCACAAGCGACAGAAGAGACCGACTGTTTCCGCACAATTTACGCGATTTCGGCGAGAAGAACAGAAAATATCGTGGAAATACTTGTCAGCGGCGACGGTTTCCTGTATAATATGGTTAGGATACTGGTCGGGACACTGATTGATATCAATGAGGGCGTGTATCCGCCCGATGCACTCGGGGAGATCATCGCGGCGAAGAACCGTCTCGCGGCGGGGCGCACGGCGATGGCACACGGGCTCTGGCTCAACCGGGTCTTTTACTGAAACAATCCGTTTTTCAGCATTGAGCTCCGATTATCATTGAATGCGGAATGCGGAATGAAATATGTCCGCTTACGCGGGAGGGTTTTCAGATGGGCTTCGCCTGAATGCGTTTCAAGCCGCAAGTTTTGTTGTCAATGCAGAACTTCGATGATTCCGCGTCGCGCAGACTGCCCGCAGGGCAATTCCGCATTCCGAATTCCGCATTCAGATTCCCGCAATATGCGGCATATTGATACAGAGAGGAACAACATGGGCAAACAGAAGGAGGGCGCGGCAGATATCTATGCCGTTCGCCGACAGAAACGAATCAGGCGCATCGTGCGGCGCGCCGTCATTTTTGCGGTGCTTGCGCTGGTGCTGCTGCTGGTCTATCAGAAGCGCGATCTCTGGATCCCGCGCCTTGAGACCATCGGCGCGCGGCACCAGAGCCACCTGAACGAGGGCTCGCTGACCGACGGCGGCTTTCCGCTCGCGGTCTACGGCGGGAGCGGCTACCGCGCCGCCTCGATGAACGGACGGCTGCTCGTGCTCAGCGATACCTACCTGCATATCTACGACACAAACGGCAATCTGGAATCTGCCAGACAGCACACCTACGGCTCGGCAATGCTCAGAACCGCCGGCAATTACGCGCTGATCTACGAGAGCGGCGGCACGCGCTTCCGCCTCGAGACCGCCAATTCGGTGCGCTATGAGAAATCCGTGACGGGCTCGGTCATCTTCGGGCGCGTCTCCGAGAACGGACAGGTGCTGCTCGTCACGACCTCGGAGACCTCTGCGTGCAGCCTGTTCGTGTTCAATCCGAAGGGGCAGGAGGTCTATCATCGCAGCTGTGTCGAGAATATCACCGAGGCGAGCTTCAATGCCGACGATTCGGGCTGCTATGCGGTCAGCATCGAGGCGGTCAACGGCATCCTCAAATCGGTCGTGCATGCCTACAGCTTTTCCGCTGAGAAGGATTTATGGAGCAGTCAGCCTCTTGACATGCTCGTGATTTCGGTATATAATACTAGTAACGGGGAGCTGTTTCTGCTCGGCGACGAGGCAGCCTGCTATCTGACCGACGGCGGTGCGGTCAAGAGCACCTACAGCTATCCGGATGCACTGCTGCAGGGGGACTGCATCGGCAATACTGCCGTGCTGCTGCTGCGGAATGACGAAAAACGCATGGATACCGTTGTCATGCTGCACGGTGACGCCGCCAACCCGGTCACCCGCAGCTACGACAAGACCGTCAAGACGGTGGGCGTGCTTCCCGAGAGCGGAAATGTGCTGGTGCAGCTGCGCACAAAGCTCGAGACGCTCCGCCCCGACGGCGCAGTGATCGGAGAGCATGCGGTCTCCGACAGCTGGGACGGCTGCCTGCAGATCGGCGCATATCTGTTTCTGACCGGATATGACCGCATTGACCGGATGGTATTTCGCGGATAAACAGAGAAACTGACAGAACAGTCAGACAAACGCCTGCGGACGGCGTGCATGAAAAAACGGAGGGCAAAACTGAATGGAGACCGAGTTCTGGTGGATTTTTGACGCATTGGTCGTCATTGCGGCAATCTTTATCATCTATTCCAATGCAAAGCGCGGGGTGCAGAAGGTGCTCGTCATGGGCATCGGCTACATCATCGCGACGCTTTGCGCAATGTTTGTTTCTGTTCCCGCATCACAGGTCGTCTACGAAAAGGTCGCACTGCAGAGCGATCTGGCGGCGATCCAGCGCGCGAACAAGAAGGTCCGGCTCGTCGAGCTGATCTCGGGCGTGATCGACCAGCAGCAGTTCGGCTTTGTCGCGGACCGCACCGATGTCCGCGAGATCCTGACCGGCGAGCAGAACCGGGAATTCGTTCACGGACTGTATCTGTACATCAACAAGCGCTATCACGCACAGGTGCCGATCACCGAGGAGCAGTTCACGGAGGTCGTGCAGGATGCGGTCGTCAATTATTACGGCGAGCTGCTCGGTGAGGAGCTGCCCGAATATGTCCGGCTGAATTTCACCAACAAGGTGGAGGAGGACCCGGCACTGCTGCCCGAGCTCGTGGTCCGGCTGTTCAATGCCGGTCCGGAGCAGTACATCGAGGAGACCTATTCCAAGCAGCCGACACAGCGCGTGCTGCAGGTGTTTGTCTTCCTGATCCTGTTCTCGGTGCTCATGGTCATCACCGCGATCATTTCGGCGACGCTGGAGAACAAGCTGTTTTTCAACAACACCTATTTCGCCGACCACCTGTACGGCGCACTGATCGGCGTGATCGAGGCGTTCTCGATCCTGCTGATGCTGACGATGGTGGTGCGCATGATCGTGATGCTCGGCGGCGGCGATCTGCTCTGCTTCAACGAGCCGACGATCAGGGAGACCAGGATTTTCCGCTATTTCTATTTCAATCTGACCTGAAGAAAGGAGCAGCACCCGGCGCTTTCCCGGGTGCGAAATCTTATATATGGTTCTGTGTACAAACTGCAAAAAGCGCCCCGCTGTCGTGTTCATCACCACGATGCACGGCTCGGAGAAGCGCAATGAAGGGCTCTGCCTCGTCTGTGCCAAAAAGCTCAATATCCCGCAGGTCGCGGAGTATATGGAGCACATGGGCATCACCGACGAGGACATCGAGCAGATGAGCGACCAGATGATGGACCTGATGGAGGACGAATCCTTCCAGATGGGCGGCGCCTCCACGCTGCCGAATTTCATCCAGAAGATGTTCACCGATCAGGGCAGCGACGACAGCAGCGCAGACAGCGAGGGCAAGCCAGAGAAAAAGGACGACCCGCGTCCGCGCAGAAAAAGCGCCGAGAGCACCGGAAAAGCGGAGCGCCGCAAATCCGAGCGCAGCCGTGAGCTGCGCTATCTGGACAGCTACTGCACGAATCTCTCCCGCAAGGCGGAGGAGGGCGATATGGACGGCGTGGTCGGCAGAGACAAGGAGATCGCGCGCGTCATCCAGATTCTGACCCGCCGCCAGAAGAACAACCCCTGCCTGATCGGTGAGCCGGGCGTCGGCAAGACCGCGATCGCAGAGGGCATTGCACAGCGCATCGCGTCGGGCAATGTGCCCTTCCACCTGCGCGACAAGAAAATCTATCTGCTCGACATGACCGCGCTGGTCGCGGGCACACAGTTCCGCGGACAGTTCGAGAGCCGCGTCAAAGGGCTGGTCGAGGAGGTCAAGGAGCAGGGGAATGTCATCCTGTTCATTGACGAGGTGCACAGTCTTGTCGGAGCCGGCGATTCCGAGGGCTCGATGAACGCCGCCAATATCTTAAAGCCCGCGCTCTCCCGCGGCGAGGTGCAGGTGATCGGCGCGACGACCTTCACCGAATACCGCAAGTATATCGAAAAGGACGGTGCACTGGAGCGCCGCTTCCAGCCGGTGCGCGTCGATGAGCCGACCGTGGAGGACACCGTTGAGATTCTGCGCGGCGTCGCGAAATATTACGAGGAATTCCACCGCGTGCACATTTCCCCGGAGATGCTGCGGCTCTGCGCCGTGCTCTCCGAGCGCTATATCACCGACCGCTTCCTGCCCGACAAGGCGATCGACCTGCTCGACGAGAGCTGCGCCTATGTCAGCATCCGGCATCCGGAGCTCTCCGAGCTCGACCGCGTGAAGAAGGATATCGACGCAAAGCAGGAGGAGGTCGACGAGATCGAATCGGAGACCGCGCCCGATTATCAGCTGCTGCAGGAGCGCAAGGGTGAGCTGCTGCACCTGAAGACCCGTCTTGCGGAGCTGGAGCAGACCGCCGCCGAGGTCAAGGTCGAGGCGGGCGATCTGGCGCATGTGGTCGAGATCTGGACGGGGATTCCCGCCAACAAGATCGAGGAGACCGAATATGCGCGGCTCAAGGAGCTTGAGAGCCGGTTAAGTGCGCACATCATCGGGCAGGAGGAGGCGATCTCCGCGCTCGCGAAGGCGATCAAGCGCACGCGCGTGCAGATGACCCGCCGCCGCAGACCCGCATCGTTCATCTTTGTCGGTCCGACCGGCGTCGGCAAGACGGAGCTGGTCAAGGTGCTCGCGTCGGAGCTGTTTGATTCGACCGAGCCGCTGATCCGCCTCGATATGACCGAGTATATGGAAAAGCACGCCGTTTCGCGCATGATCGGCTCGCCTCCGGGCTATGTCGGCTATGACGAAGCGGGACAACTCACCGAAAAGGTGCGCCGCAGACCCTATTCGGTCATCCTTTTCGACGAGATCGAGAAGGCGCACCCGGACGTGATGAATCTGCTGCTGCAGATTCTCGACGAGGGCAGGATCGACGATGCACAGGGCAGAACGGTCAACTTCGAGCACACGATCATCATCATGACCTCGAATGCCGGCAGCACGGATAAATCGACCGGCGTGGGCTTCAACCGCACCGCCGAGGATATCTCGAAGGAGAAGGCGATGAAGGCGCTCAAGGATTTCCTGCGTCCGGAATTTGTCGGCAGAATCGACGAGATCATCGTGTTCAAGCCGCTGACGCTCGACGACTACGCGAAGATCGCCGACCTCATGCTCACGGAGACCGCCGAAGCGCTCTCTGAGCGAGGCATCACGCTGACATGGGACGATGAGGCGCTGAAATGGGTCGCAAAGCAGTCGCACGGCAAGAGCTACGGCGCGCGCGATATCCGCAGAGTGCTGCGCGACCATGTGGAGGACCCGGTCGCGTCGCTGATCGTCGATGCCGCGCAGAGCCCGCAGACGATCCGCGTCGCAGGCAGCGAAGCCGGGCTGGATGTCACGGTACAGGAATAACAAAAACGGACTCCCGACGATCCCGGGAGTCCGTTCAGTCTGTAGATAAAGTGTCTCCGACGGATTGATATTGAGGGACTCCCGCACGCTTCGCTATGAGTTTGCAGGCAAACTCACCTCAAACTCCCGCGTAAGGGACAGCGTCCCTTACGAATCCCATTATAATAAAAATGGCGTATCAGCGTCAAAATCACATATAATGGGATTCCAAAGGGGTAGTACCCCTTTGGCAGGGG
>JAEELE010000073.1 GCA_016288755.1 Oscillospiraceae bacterium | reverse complement strand
GACTTGGGAGGCTCCGCGAACATGTACCCGGAGGGAATCGCCCGCCCGGGCTCCGGGCTGGGAGCATTGACCGATCAGAAGGCGCGCCGGCGCCGTGCAGTTACGTGACTTGGGAGGCTCCGCGAACATGTACCCGGAGGGAATCGCCCGCCCGGGCTCCGGGCTGGGAGCATTGACCGATCAGAAGGCGCGCCGGCGCCGTGCAGTTACGCGACTTGGGAGGCTCCGCAAAAATGTACCCGGAGGGAATCGCCTACCCGGGCTTGCAGTTTTCGGAATTGTATGGTATAATGATCAAAAAAGGAACCGGGAGGAATCTGCATGATGTGGGTGATCATTTTCGGGAGCCTGCTGATCGCCGGCGTGCTCGGGCTGTTCTATCTGTGGACGCGCTTTCACCGTTTTTCGCCGTTTCAGCGGCTCGCACAGAAGCATAAAATACTGTCATGGCTGCTCGCGCTGCTGCCGCTCGGGGCAGTCTGCTGCGTTGCGCTGATCAACACTACCGCGCTGATCGTCGTGCTGATTCATCTCGCGGTGATCTGGGTGTTCTGCGATCTGGTCGGGCTGATCGTGCGCAGGATCGCGGACAAGACCGAACGCCGGCATTACCCCGAGGGCATTGCGGCGCTTGCCCTGACCGCCTGTGTGCTCGGTGCGGGGTGGTATCTGGCGCATCATGTATATGAGACCGACTACCGCTTCACGACGGACAAGCAGCTCCCGAACGGCAGTCTGCGCGTGGTCGCGATCGCCGATCTGCATCTCGGCATCACCCTCGACGGCGAGGGCTTTGCGCGGGAGCTCGAAAGGGTCAGGGCGCTGGAGCCCGATCTCATCGTAATCGCGGGCGACTATGTCGACGACGACAGCACTTGGGAGGATACCGTGACCGCGACAAGGGCGCTGGGAGAGGTCGGGACGACCTGCGGCATCTACTACAGCATCGGCAATCACGACAGCGGCTATTTCAATTCCCGCAGCTTCACGCGCGAGCAGCTCTATGCGGAGCTGGAAAAGAACGGCATCACCGCGCTCGATGACGAGGCGGTCGAGGCGGCACCGGGCGTCACGGTGCTGGGGCGGCTCGATAAATCCTTCTCCGGGCGGAAGCCGGTCAGCGCGCTGACGGAGAACATCGACCCTGCGCAGTATGTGATCTGCATTGACCACCAGCCAAACGACTACGCGAACGAGGCGGCGGCACAGGTCGATCTGGTGCTCTCGGGGCACACGCACGGCGGGCATATCTTCCCGGCGGGCTATATCGGGCTCTGGATCGGCGCGAACGACCGTGTCTACGGCACGGAAACCCGCGATCATACGAATTTTGTCGTTACCTCGGGCATCTCTGGCTGGGCGATCCCCTTCAAGACCGGAGCAGTCTCCGAATTCTGCGTGATCGACATTGTGCAGGAGTAAGAAGTTGAATGCGGAATGCGGAATTGCGACGGTGAACGGAACAACTCCTCACTCCTCACTCCTCACTTCTCACTTCGACCTGCTGCCTCCTCCCTCCTCCCTGCTCCCTCCTACCTCCTCCCTTCACCTGAACGGGCGTCGGAAAAAAAACTGTAAAACGGGTTGACGCGCGGATATTTTTCGTGCTATAATAAAAAGGCGGAGCGCCCGCACACACCGCGGCAGAGCGTCGGCAGGGCTGCGGCGGTGACAGAGATCTGCCGGAAGAAGAAAGGACGACCCATGAAAAAGTACATCGCCGAGTTCATCGGCACCCTCACGCTGGTCCTGATCGGCTGCGGCACGGCAATGCTTGTCGGCTGCGATGCTGCAAACGGTTCGGGCTACATCCTCACGGCATTCGCCTTCGGTCTGACGATCGTCGGCATGGCTTACTGCATCGGCAACATTTCTGGCTGCCACATCAATCCGGCAGTGTCGCTCGGCGTGCTGCTCTCCGGCGGCATGTCCGTCTCCGACTTCATCGGCTATGTCGTCGCGCAATGTCTCGGCGCCTTTGCGGGCTCGGGGCTCACCGCGCTGATCTGGTCGCTCGGCGGCAAGACCGACATGACCGGCGGCTACGGCTCGAACGGTCTTGCAAATGTCGGCGGCAGCGTCGTCGCGGGGCTGCTCGTCGAGTGCCTGCTGACCTTCATCTTCGTGCTCACCATTCTCGGCGTGACCTCGAAGAAGGCGGGGCACGGCTCCTTCGGCGGCGTGGTCATCGGCTTCACGCTGGTGCTCGTGCACATCCTCGGCATCGGTCTGACCGGCACGTCCGTCAACCCGGCACGCTCCTTCGGTCCGGCGCTGATCGCTGCATTCAGCGGCAACACCACCCCGATCGCAGAGCTGTGGGTCTTCATCGTCGGTCCGCTCGCAGGCGCCGCACTCGCTGCCTGCACCTACAAGTATCTCGAAAAGGCGGACAAGTGATCGGCTGCCCTGCACAGTCAGAATTGCATCGGCCGCTGCCGTGGTTCCGTGCGACCGCGGCAGCGGCTTTTCTGTGCGATGCGGGGCTGCCGGTGCTTGACATTGCGTCCGGAATACGCTATAATATGAACGGTAACATTCACGCATCTGCAGGAAAGGAGCCTTGCATGAAGAAGGTCATTGTCCGTTCGGTGTACGGCGCGTTTGAATACGCGATGATGCACTATTATCCGTTCGGCAAACGCGATGCACTCGAGCATACCGACACCTATGCGGTCATCTCCATTCAGGATTCGCACACCGGCGGCTTCGGCGTGCAGTTCACGGAGAATGAATTCTGCAAGGGCGTGCTGACGCTCCTCTTTGACGACATTGTCACAGAGGTCGAGGGCGCGGTGCTCTTTTCGGAGGCGCACGCAAATCAGATCATCGACTTCATTCTGCGCACGGCGCGCAAGGCGGATACGCTGCTGGTGCACTGCTATGCGGGTCAGTCCCGCTCGCGCGCGGTCGGCGCCTTTGCAACCGAGATGCTCGGCGGCGACGCAAGCGCCTATTTTGAGGAGGGTGCGCCGAATATGCACATTTACGACACACTCGACTATGTGTGGGTGCGCCGTCAGCTCGCCGCGATCGCGGGGGAGCAGCCGGACTGATACTGTGATACCGAGACGGAGCTGGGGCTGCCCTGCTCCGTTTTTGTCACTTTGTATCACGCGGAGAAGTGATTTTTCGACACGTTTGCGCGATAATCGGATATTGAAACCGGAAATGCGATTTGCTATAATGGAACAAAAGAGAATGCAAGGCTTTGGGGGAAGAAAAAAATCTTTAGGAGTCCTGCAATGTATGACCGTATTCAGAAAACTGCTGCGGCAGCGGCTGCCGCTGTGCTCATGGTGAGCGGGGCGGGCATGGCTGCCGGTGCGGCAGAGGAGACAAAAAAGCTCTCGGTGATGTGCCTCGGCGACTCGATCACCGACGGCTTCTGGATGACCGGCGGCTACCGCAATACGCTCTGCACGCTGATCTCGGAGAACGGCTTTGCCGATGAGGTCGACTTTGTCGGTCCGAACTGGGGCATCGGCACAGCCGACAGCTATGACCCGAATCACGCAGGCTATTCCGGCTATTCGATCGACAATATCCCGCAGGAGGCTTCGATCTCCGGCGCGAGAACCGGCATTTCGAGCTTTGTCGATTACCTGACCGAAAACTACCCGGCAGACGTGATTTTCATGCAGCTCGGCACAAACGACATTCTCAGCCTCTATGACCTTGAGCACTTCGGCGAACGGCTGGAGCATCTGGTCGATATCCTGCTCGATTCGCTCCCCGCGGACGGCATGCTCTATCTCGCGACGCTGCCCGTGATGGACGCGAACGATCATCTGTATATCAGTGAATACTACTTCACGGTCGAGTCGATGGACGCCGCAGTCGACAGCTGCAATGCGCAGATCCGCGCGCTCGCCGCAAAAAAGCAGGCAGAGGGCAGACGGCTGCAGCTCGCCGAGGTCAACAGGGTGCTGACCAAGGCGGACCTCTATGACGGTGTGCACCCGAGCGCGGAGGGCTACGAAAAGCTCGGCAGATTCTGGTATCAGACGCTGCTGAATTACCGCGCGGGCGTCTTTGAGAATGTCACCGCACAGACAACGGTTTCGGAGCAGAGCGAGACGACCGCTGCCGAAACCACAACGACCGTGCCGCCGCAGCTCAAACTGGGCGATGTGGACGGGAACGGCGAAATCGCAGTTGCCGACGCGGTGCGGCTGGTGCGGGCGCTGCTCGCGATCGAACCGCTTGATGCGGAGCAGGCGCCGCGCGCCGACATGAACGGCGACCGCAAGATCAACGCCGCCGACCTGACGCTGCTGAAGCGCGCCTTATAATGCTTTCCGACGGAAAGAAGGTTACCGTATCATATAGAGAAAGAACCGGAGCGTCAGCCAAACGCTCCGGTTCTTCGTTATTTCTGATACAGGCGGTTGCTCTGGAAGGACGGGTCGCAGGTGACGTTGATGCCGAGGCGCTTGAGCGTGCGCTCGTCGACCTGCGAGAGAATGACGGTCGAGTGCATCTCGCAGCCGCGCAGCTTGGCGAGCTGTGTCATCGCGCGCTCGGCGGTCGGGTTGGTCGCCGCAGAGATCGACAGCGCCACGAGCGTTTCGTCGGTGTGCAGGCGGGGGTTCTCATTGCCGAGATGGTCGGTCTTCAGGTGCTGGATCGGCTCGATGACCGTCGGGGAGAGCAGCAGGATCGCGTCGTTGATGCGCCCGAGCGCCTTGAGCGCGTTGAGCAGCATGGTCGAGCAGGCGCCCATGAGGTCGGAGGTCCGCCCTGTGACGATCTTGCCGTTGGGGAGCTGCAGTGCCGCGGCGGGCTCGCCGGTCTTGTCGGCGATCGCCCTTGCACGCGCAATCACCGGGCGCTCCTCCTCGCTCAGATGCATCTGCTGCATCAGCAGCTCGAGCTTTGCAACGGTCTCGGCATCGGATTTGCCCTGTCTGAGGTCGCAGCGCTCCTGAAAATAGCGGCGGATGATCTCCTGCCGGGAGGCGGCGCGGGCAGCCTCGTCGTCAACGATGCAGAAGCCCGCCATGTTGACGCCCATGTCGGTCGGCGACTGATAGGGCGAGGTGCCGTAGATCTGCTCAAACATCGCGCGCAGCACCGGGAAGACCTCGACGTCGCGGTTGTAATTGACTGCGGTTTTCTCGTATGCCTCGAGGTGGAACGGGTCGATCATGTTGATGTCGTTGAGGTCGGCGGTCGCAGCCTCGTAGGCGACGTTGACCGGATGCTTGAGGGGCAGGTTCCAGATCGGGAAGGTCTCGAATTTCGCATAGCCCGATTCGACCCCGCGCTGATGATCCTGATAGAGCTGGGAGAGGCAGACCGCCATTTTTCCGCTGCCCGGTCCCGGCGCGGTCACGACGATCAGCCGGCGCGAGACCTCGATGTACTCATTCTTGCCGAAGCCCTCCTCCGAGAGGATCAGCGGCAGATTGGTGGGATAGCCCTCGATCGGGTAGTGCCGGTAGACGCGGATGCCGAGCGCTTCGAGCCGCTTCTGGAATTTGTCTGCGGCGGGCTCGCCGGTGTAGCGCGTCATGACGACGCTGCCGACGTAGAGCCCCTTCTGGCGGAAGAGCCCGATCAGGCGGAGCACGTCGGTGTCATAGGTGATGCCGAGATCGCCGCGGGTGCGGTTCTGCTCGATATCCTGTGCGTTGATCGCGATGACGATCTCGACCTCTTTTTTCATCTGGAGCAGCATTCTCAGCTTGCTGTCCGGCTGGAAGCCCGGGAGCACGCGCGAGGCGTGGAAGTCGTCGTAGAGCTTGCCGCCGAATTCGAGGTAGAGCCTGCCGCCGAATTTCGCGATGCGCTCGCGGATATGCTCGGACTGTGTCTTCAGATATTGCGCATTGTCAAATGCAGCGTTCTTCTTTTTCATGACAGACGTCCTTTCTAAAAGGTAATTATCTCGTCTGCTATTATACCAAATTTCTCTCCTCCTGTCAAGCGGCGGGGCAGCCCCCGCGGGCGATTCCCTCCGGCAGCCGTTTCGCGGAGCCTCCCAAGTCGCCTAACTGCACGGCGCTGGCGCGCCTTCTGATTGGTCAATGCTTCTTTCAATCAGCAGCAGGAATGAAAGTGACGGGGCACTTCCTCCCTCCTCCCTCCTCCCTGCTCCCTGCTCCCTCCTACCTCCTATCTCCCGCGCCGATGACGGAACAACTCCTCACTTCTCACTCCTCACTCCTAACTTGCCCTCCTCCCTGCTCCCTGCTCCCTCCTACCTCCTACCTCCCGCGCCGATGACGGAACAACTCCTCACTTCTCACTCCTCACTCCTAACTTGCCCTCCTACCTCCTCCCTGCTCCCTCCTACCTCCTACCTCCCGCGCCGATGACGGAACAACTCCTCACTTCTCACTCCTCACTCCTAATTTGCCCTCCTCCCTGCTCCCTCCTCCCTCCTACCTTCTCATTCCGAATTCCGCATTCCCTCCCCCTCTTGTAATTTGGCTGAAATTGTGCTATACTGTAAAAAAAGGGGGGCTGCATTTGGACAACAAACAGAAATACGGGCTGTTTATCGGCGGCTTTCTGCTGTTCAGCGCGGCAGCGGCACTGCTGATGTATGCTGCGGACCCGGATGCGGACAAGCCAGCCCCCGCACACAGCACGGCGGCGCGGGCATCCTCTGCCGAGGAGCGCGTGCCGGAGGCAGAGCCGCTGCCGAATGCCGTCGAGGTCGACATACACCGCGAAAACTGCAAGCGCGCGGTGTTTTCCGGCGACCGCCCGGCGGCACTGTCGGTCGCGGAGATCGGCGATCTGCCGGCTTGTGCGGTGAGCGAGACCGTGACGGTCTCGGCGGAGGACGGCGGCGCCGTGAAGGGGACGCTCCGGTTCGAGTTTTCGCGCTATTTCGGTGCGCCGAACGGCAAGGATGTTCTGCTGCTGAGAATGGAGCAGCGCGGCGGCAGCTCCGTCTTTTGCCCCTTTGCGGACGCTGCCGGTCAGGACGGAAAAAACACTGTGCTGGATTTCAGCGATGTCGGCGAAGGCACCTATTTGCTGGTGAGCCGCGCAGGCTGGCTGCGGGACAATCCCGACGGCGAGGAGCAGGGCAGGGTGCTTGCCGATCCGGTGCTCGGCTTTTCCGTGCAGCTTCTGCCGGGGGTCCGCTTTACGGAAAATGAGATCAATACGGATGATGCGAGCTATAACCTTGAAGGTATGGGGTTTGATGAGATGGAGAACCCCGACAGCCCCGCCTTTGTCGTGCCGCATACCGGCGAGATTCATGTGCAGCTCATCACGCCGGACCGTGCGCATCTGCCGGCGGGTCTGACGGATGTGCGCGCGGAATGGGTCGAATATATCGACATGGTCACCGCCTCGGAATACTACCTTGCACAGGCGGAGGAGGATGCGGCAAAGGAAATACTGGACAGCCGGGAGGAGACCGCAGATACCGGCGAACGGATCGTGCTGATCCGGATGCTGGATTCGGACAGCGGGACCGAGGAAATCGCCGCCTTCTTCCCGCTGGAGAAATATCAGTACATTTTGATGAAATACCGCTGCGGTGCGGGATACGGCGAACAGTTTGCCGAATCGGTTCTGAAGAGCTGCCGCAGCTATCGGCTGACTGCACGGAAGGAGGAACAGGAATGATCAGAATGCACGGCTTGAAATGCGTGACCTGTCCGTATTATCAGGGACGGATCAAATGTGTGCAGGACCCCTGCCGGGCATGTGTGATGGAAAACCGGAAAACGCATCCGTTTCACGGTCTGACGGGGGCGCAGCGCAGCCGCGGGCGCTGTCCGATCTGCGGCGGCAAGCTCAGCGCAGACGGCAGATGCCACAAGTGCAATACGGTGTACTGAGGGGGGAGAAGGCGATATGAGGCGCAGGATATTCTTGCTTCTGAGCGTTTTTGTCTCCGTGCTGTGGCTGTCCTCATGCAGGGAGACGTCAATGGGCGATTTTTCCGACGGGCGGACAGTTACTTCGGCGGAAACGACGGCAGCTCCGCCGGGAAGCGGGACGGACCGTTCGTCTGTGACGGATTCCGTGACAACGGCCCCGCATGAGGAGACCGCAACAGAACGTTCTCTGCCGACGGACTGTGAGCCGGCGACAATGTCGGAGGACGGAACGCAGGAGCAGACCGTGACGCTGACAAAAGCCGCCTCAGACCGTCCGGACGGGTGTATCAAGGTCGGTCAACAAGGCGGGTATGTGAAGCTGCCGTGGGACTTTCAGCAGCTCGCGGAGGCTCCCGGTACGGTCAGACCGCGGGCATACATGCGAAGGCTGCCCGGCGGCGAGACCGTCTATTTCAAATATGACAGCTGGCCGCTGTACTTCCGTGAACATGACGATTCTGTCCCGCCCGGCGAGATCGCCGATTCGCTGACCGAGGTGCAGATCGCGCTGGAATCAGATTCATGGGAGGATGCACAGGCAGACCCGTTTTTCCTGAATGATGCCCGGCGCAGCGATATCACAGTCAACGGTCTGCCGTTTGTGCATCAGACAGGCACGCTCTCCCGCGATCAGGATACACAGTATTACTATGAAGCGTGCATAGGTGTTGTACCGATCAACTTTGCGGATGATCCGCGGATCACAAAAGCCCCTGTGCAGTGGATCCTGTTTACCGAGCAGCCGGACGGGGAAGCGGCGGAATATATCCATGCGCTGACGGTACAGCTCTGTGAGAGCTTTTACTCCACCTGAGCAACAGGCTGATACAGGCAGGCATTGTTTCGCTGCTGTCAGTTCACCTGCTGATTGCGGCAGCAGGAGGATAATCGGGAAATGAGCGGAGCTCTGCTTTCGGGCAGGGCTCTGTTTTTGTGTGTTTTCGTTTTCGGGAAAATCACCGAAAATGCGCGGCGCGATTCGAGGAATGCCGCCAAAATCGCTTGAATTCCGGCAGTATACTTGACAATTTCCCTTGTACAATGCTATAATGCAGTTTGGCAAACAGGAAAAAGGAGGGATAACATTGATCAAACCGTCATTTTTACCGGCGGTCGCCGTGACATTCACACCGAAGGACGGCGATCCGAACAAGGAGCCGGTGCAGTTCTTCCGCCCCTACGGCGCACTGTCGCCCGATGAGCTCGAGAAGGGCGCCAAGCGCAATGACCCCGGCGCGCTGCAGGAGCTCGGCGAGCGCTATTATTTCGGCATCGGCGGCAAGCCGCAGAGCGACCGGCTCGCGTATGAGTATCTCCTCAGAGCGGCGGAGCACAATGTGCAGGATGCGGAATTTCTGATCGCGGAGTGCTACCGGCAGGGGCGCGCCGTGAAGCAGGATCACAAAAAGTATTTCCAGTGGCTCGACCGCGCCGCGCAGCACGGCTCGTGGATGGCGATGTTCGGGCTTTCGGCAGCCTACCGCACGGGCAGCGCGCCTTACGGCGGCGAGGGTCCCGTTGCAAATGCGGAGCAGTCGTTCTCGTGGAGCATCGAGACCGAGCAGGCTGTCATGGCATACTGGAAATTCTACACGATGCCGCGTTTCATTGATTTCGACGAGACCCTGCGCATTCTGATGCAGGCATATCTGCGCATCTGCGTGCAGCTCTCGGAGCATTTCGCGGACGGCATCGGAACGGAGCAGAGCTACGACCGCGCAATCTTCTGGCTCGAGCGCGCCAAGCGCTTCGGCATCGAGGCGACGGCAGACCGCAATTTTGACGCAGTAGACCAGCTGATCGAACAGATGAAGCAGCGTGCCGCTGAGAGCGGTCAGAACAATTAAAACAGGAGGGATCAGATTGATCCGCACGGATTTACGAAATATCGCGATCATCGCGCACGTCGACCACGGCAAGACCACGCTGGTCGACGAGATGCTCAAGCAGAGCGGCGCCTTCCGCGAGAATCAGGCAGTGGCAGAGCGCGTGATGGACTCCAACGATCTGGAGCGCGAAAGAGGCATCACCATTCTCGCGAAGAATACCTCTGTCATGTACAACGGCGTGAAGATCAACATCATCGACACGCCCGGCCACGCCGATTTTTCCGGCGAGGTCGAGCGCGTGCTCAACATGGTCGACGGCGTGCTGCTGCTCGTCGATGCCGCCGAGGGACCGATGCCGCAGACGCGCTTCGTGCTCTCGAAGGCACTGGAAATGGGGCAGAAGATCATCATCGTCGTCAACAAGATCGACCGCCCGGATGCCAGACTCGACCAGATCGGCGACGAGGTTTTGGAGCTTCTGCTCGACCTCGACGCAAACGATGCCCAGCTCGAGAGCCCGGTGCTCTTCTGCTCGGGCAGAGCGGGCACGGCGTCGATTTCGCAGTATGAGCCGGGCACGGACCTGAAGCCGCTGTTTGACACGATCCTTGACTATATCGAGCCGCCGCAGGGCGACGAGGACGGTCCGCTGCAGATGCTGATCTCCTCGATCGACTACAATGAGTATGTCGGGCGCATCGGCATCGGCAGAATCATCCGCGGCGAGGCGCATGTCGGGCAGCAGGTGCAGGTCGGCAACTTCCACAGCGACGAAAAGCCGGTCAACGCAAAGCTCGTCACGCTGCTCCAGATCGAGCAGCTCCAGCGCGTCTCGACCGATCATGCACAGGTCGGCGATATCGTCTGGGTCTCCGGCATCGAGGGCATCAACATCGGCGACACGATCTGCGCGCAGGGCAGCTATGAGCCCGTCAGCTTCACGAAGATCAGCGAGCCGACCGTCGAAATGACCTTCTCCGTCAACGACAGCCCGCTCGCCGGCAGAGAGGGCAAATTCGTCACGTCGCGCCAGCTCCGCGACCGGCTCTACAAGGAGCTGCTCAAGGATGTCTCGCTGCGCGTCAGCGACACGGATTCGACCGATTCGTTCCTCGTCGCGGGCAGAGGCGAAATGCACCTGTCCATTCTGATCGAGACGATGCGCAGAGAGGGCTATGAGCTCGCCGTGTCGCCACCCAGAGTGCTCTTCCGCGAGATCAACGGCAAGCGCCACGAGCCGATCGAGCGCCTTGTCATCGACGTGCCCGAGGGGGCGGTCGGCGCCGTGATGGAAAAGCTCGGCAGCCGCAAGGCGGAGCTGCAGGAGATGCACCCGCAGGGCAGCAGAATGCGTCTGGAATTCCTGATCCCGGCGCGCGGGCTCTTCGGCTACAAGAGCGAATTCCTCACCGATACGAAGGGTGAGGGCATCATGTCCTCGGTCTTTGAATGCTATGCGCCGTATAAGGGCGACATTCCGCGCAGATCGGTCGGCTCGCTGATCTCCTACGAGACGGGCGAGGCGGTCACCTACGGGCTGTTCAATGCGCAGGAGCGCGGCGCGCTGTTCATCGGCGCGGGCACGCAGGTCTATGAGGGCATGGTCGTCGGCTGCTCGCCGAAGGCGGAAGATATCGTCGTCAATGTCTGCAAGAAGAAGCATCTGACGAATACCCGCGCCAGCGGCAGCGATGATGCACTGCGCCTGATCCCGCCGAAGGAGATGAGCCTCGAGGACTGTCTCGAATATCTCGCGGAGGACGAGCTGCTCGAGGTCACGCCCGAACATCTGCGCATCCGCAAGCAGATCCTCGACAACAGCCTGCGCATGAAGGCGAAGTTCCGGAAATAATTCCGCAGCCTGCCGCATACGGTATTGCGGGGGTGGTGCTGTGGATCTGCCGCAGCTGACAGATTACAGGGAGGTTTTCCGCACAGAGCATGCCGGGAAAAGCTGCACGCTCCGTATGCCGGTCACCGAAGAGCCGGATGCCGCGGCGGCGTTCTGCCGTCTGCTCGGCGCGCTGCTCCCGGTGGAAAATGAAGGGGAACCGCCTGAAAATGGTCAAATTATGCAGAAAAAGTGACCGATTTGTGAATGATGCACAAAAACAGAATGAAAACGTCAACGCAAATTGGCGTGTGAAATCCGTCAGAGTGCTTGACCGATTTTGCTTTTTGTGATAAAATAGTTTTATATTATCCGGGGGTCCGGTATGCGCATCCGTGTCAGGCAGATGTGCATCCGTGCCCGGAGGTATACGCTGACCGTCTGATCTGCGGCGGCGTTACATCTTTGGCGGTGCTCCGATAGGAGCTCCGGCTTACACAAACAGAAAGGATTGAAACACATGAGCAACTCCATCTTCAAGAAGGCTGCTGCCGCAATCATCGGCGCTGCCACCATCGCGACTGTTGCAACTGCTGCGATCGCAGCTGCAGCTGACAAGCCGGTCATCTATGCGGACCAGAAATATGCCGAGCCGGGTGAGATCGTTGATTTCTCTCTGAATATTGAGGGCAACACCGGTTACGCAGGCTCCGGTATCGGTCTGTACTATGATGAGAGACTTGCACCGCAGGGCGTTTCCGATCTCGAGATCGAGGGCACCTACGGTCCGGCATCCACGAACCTTGCACCGTCTCTGCTCTGCAACACCAAGAAGCTGAGAGTGGGCTGGACCTCCTCCGGCACGAAGGACAATGCAACTGACGGCGCGATCTACACCGTCCGCTTCAAGGTTCCGGATGATGCAAAGCCGGGCGACACCTTCAACATGCAGGTCGTCGTCACCCAGTTCTGCACCGCAAAGAATGTTGATATCGACTACGAGGCAGTCGACGGCTGGGTCAAGATTAAGGACGTGACCACCACCTCCGAGACCACGACCACCTCCGAGACCACCACGTCTTCCACCACCAAGGAGACCACCACCTCCGAGACCACGACCACGGTGAGCGACACCACGTCGTCCTCTTCTTCTGAGGAGACCACCACGCTGAGCTCTTCTGACGAGACCACCACGGTTTCTCAGGAGCCGGGCACTGACGCTTCCACCGAGAGCACTGCTTCTTCCGACAGCTCCAGCAGCTCCAGCAGCCAGGGCGGCGGCAACGATCAGCCGGGCGTGCAGACCGGTGATGCAGGCATTGCACTTGCAATCGCAGGTCTCCTGACCGCTGCAGGCGCAGCAGTTGTCATCCGCAGAAAGCACTGATTCAACAGTCTGACTGCTGATACAAAGTAAACAGAACAGGGCAGTGCTCCGGCGCTGCCCTGTTTTTTGTCAGGTTGACAGTCTGCGCGATTTGTGGTATACTAAAGCAAATGCAGGGCAAAATAGCCCCGACGAAAGGATGATTGAAATGGGCGAATGTACACATGACTGTTCCTCGTGCGGAGAGGCGTGCGCCAGCCGGCAGCCTGCCGATCTGCACGAAAAGCCGCATGAGCTGAGCCGCATCGGCAAGGTGATCGCGGTCGTCAGCGGAAAGGGCGGCGTCGGCAAGTCCCTCGTCACCGCGCTGACAGCTGTTTCCGTGCGCCGCACCGGGCACACGGTCGGCATCCTCGATGCAGATATCACCGGACCCTCCGTGCCGAAGATGTTCGGCGTCACAGAGCGCGCGACCTCGGACAATCAGGCGATCTATCCGGTGCAGTCGAAGCTCGGCACCGACCTGATGAGCGTGAATCTGCTGCTCGACGACCCCTCCGACCCCGTGATCTGGCGCGGTCCGGTGATCGCCGGCGCGGTCAAACAGTTCTGGACGGACGTGGTCTGGGGCGATGACGACTATCTCTTTGTCGACATGCCCCCCGGGACCGGCGACGTGCCGCTGACGGTCTTCCAGAGCCTGCCGGTCGACGGCATTCTCGTTGTCACGACCCCGCAGGAGCTCGTCTCGATGATCGTGCAGAAGGCGGTCAAAATGGCAGAGACGATGCACATTCCGATTCTCGGCGTGATCGAAAACATGAGCTACGCGGTTTGCCCCGACTGCGGCAGACATATCCCGGTCTTCGGTGAGAGCCGGCTCAGCGAGGTCGCTGCCGCACACGGTCTGCCGGTGCTCGGTCAGATCCCGATGGACCCGAAGCTCGCCGCCGCCTGCGACAAGGGCATGATCGAGCTCTTTGAGGGCGACTGGCTCGAGCCTGCGGTGGACGCGATCCTCGCGCTCGGAGAGGGGCAGGCAACGTGAACTGGACAGAGGTGTCGATCGAGACGGCAAAAGCCGGGCTGGATATTCTCTGCGCGATGCTGACGGATATCGGGTTCAAGGGCTTTGCGATTTTTGACCCGGATGATTTTGAAGAGCTGATGGCAGGAAGGGTCGGACACTGGGATTATCTCGAGGAGGGGCTCATGGAGTCGCTGACCTCGGGCGCGCCGCGCGTGACGGTCTATCTGCCGGAGGATGCGCAGGGCGCAGAGCAGATGACGGCACTGCGCCAGCTGGTCGATCAGCTCAAAAAGCGCGCAGATGCTGCCGATTTCGGCACGCTCTCGCTGACCTGCAAGGGCATCCGCGAGGAGGACTGGGCAAACAACTGGCGGCAGTATTTCCGCCCGCTGCCCGTCGGCAACCGGCTGTGGATCACCCCGACATGGATCGACGAGCCGGTCCCGGAGGGGCGAAGTGCGCTGCGGATCGACCCGGGCTCGAGCTTCGGCACGGGTCAGCACGACACGACCAAGCTCTGCCTTGCGATGCTGGAGGACTGCGTGACCGAGGGCGCGCATGTGCTCGATATCGGCTGCGGCAGCGGCATTCTGTCGATCGGCGCGATGCTGCTCGGCGCTGCCGACGCAAATGCGATCGACATTGAGCTGAATGCGGTCAATTCCGCGCGCGAAAATGCCGAACAGAACGGCATCGACCTAGTGCACTATCACGCGTTCTGCGGTAATATTCTTGACGATGCGGCGCTGGCGGAGTCGCTTGGCAGCGGCTATGACGTTGTCTGCGCGAATATTGTGTCCGATATTCTGATCGCGATGCGCGCGCTGTTTGTGGGATATCTGAAGGATGGCGGCACGCTGCTGCTGTCGGGCATCATCGACGAGCGGCTCGACGAGGTCTGCGATGCGATGCGCGCGGCCGGGCTGACGGTTGACCGCATTGCGCAGAACGGCGGCTGGGCGGCTGTGATGCTGCACAAATGAGCAAATGAGAGCCGGGACACTGACCCGCCCCCTGTCAAGTAGACAGCGCAAAAAACAAAAATAATCTATGTAGTGACCAAAAGCAGTCTGTGCAATTTGTGCAGGCTGCTTTGCTGTTAGCAGTAATTGGCAATCACCTTTTGGAGTGAGGAGCGAAGCG
>JAEELE010000072.1 GCA_016288755.1 Oscillospiraceae bacterium | reverse complement strand
TGTACGAACTGATCCCCGATGAACTGAAAGCCCTGCCGCGCTGGGTATGCTGGCGGGCGATCCCGAAAGCGATGAAGGACGGCAGCACCAAACTGTCAAAGCAGCCGATCAATCCCCGCACGGGCGGGCTTGCACAGTCAAACAATCCGCAGACATGGACAGACTTTGACACAGCGGTCACCGCATCCGTCGATTATGCCGGCATCGGCTTCATGTTTGCCGGTTCCGGTTATATCGGCATCGACATCGACAACCGACCGGAGGAGCTCGATGCGTACCGAAATGGCGATTACAGCACGATCTTCGGGCAGATGAATGAATCGCTGCAAACCTACATGGAGTTTTCGCAGAGCGGCAACGGCGTTCACTTCATCGGACGCGGTACGCTGCCGGACAAGGATTTCAAGAACAGCGAGGTCGGCATTGAAATGTACACAGGCGCACGGTTCTTCGTCATGACCGGGAACCTCTGCACCGAGTATGTGGATATTGCAGACATCACCGAGACGGTGAAGCCCTATTATGAAACATACCGCACAAAATCCAAGTCCAAGGCATCCGCTCCGGCAGAGCAGATTCCTCTCGGTGGCAGCTCCATGAGTGCGCAGGAGGTCATTGACCGCGCATCCCGTTCCCGGCAGGGACAGAAATTCTCTGCGCTCTATGCAGGCGATACCACGGGCTACAATTCCAATTCCGAAGCGGACATGGCACTGTGCAATATGCTCGCATTCTGGTGTCAGGGTGATTTGCAGCTCATGGACGAAATCTTCCGCAGCTCCGGCCTGATGCGCGATAAATGGGACAGAAAACAGTCCGGCACGACCTACGGCGCGATCACGCTGCAAAAGGCAGTTGACGGGCTTTCGGCGGTCTATCGGGAGACAGAGCCGTCCGATTCCGGCTATTCCGTTGTCATCAAAAAATCCATGCAGCAGGGCGCACCGCGCGTGCAGGGGAAAATGTACCGCTTTGACGACACCGGCAATGCCGAGCGCCTGTTTGACGCATTCGGCGATATGCTCCGCTTTTGCTATACCGACAAAAAATGGCTCTACTACTACGAGGGCAAATGGTACACCGACAACATCGGCTATATCCGGCAGCTTGCCGATTCCGCGACTGTGCTGCAAGAGCAGGAACGCATCCTCTATGCGCATGATGAGGAAATGCTGAAAGCCTTTGACCGGCATCTGAAAAAATCCCGCAGCTTTGCGGGCAAGACCAATATGATCCGCGAGGCGGAGCACTATGCGCCGATCCTGCCGCAGAACCTTGACCGGAACAAGGCGGTAATCGGCGTGAAAAACGGGATCATCGACCTGAAAACCGGCGAGCTGCTGCCGCATGACAAAGAGGCGTATCTGACCAAGCAATGCCCCGTGATCTACAATCCCGATGCGCCGGAGCCGAAGCTGTGGCTTAGGTTCCTGAGCGATATTTTCGGCGGCGATCCGTATATGCTCGACTACATCCAGAAGTGCGTCGGCTATTCTTTGACCGGCTCGACCTCGGAGCAGTGCGCATTCTTCCTGTTCGGCACGGGGCGCAACGGCAAGTCCACATTTCTGGAAATCGTGCGCGGCATTTTGGGCGACTACGCAACCAATATCCAGCCGCAGACGATCATGGTGAACCCGAAATCGGGCAATGCGCCAAGCAGCGATATTGCGCGATTAAAGGGTGCGCGTCTGGTGACATCGGTCGAACCGAATGAGGGAATGCGGCTCGATGAGGGACTATTAAAACAGCTCACCGGCGACGATGTTGTGACGGCGCGAAAGATGTTCTCCGAGGAATTTGAGTTCAAGCCGGAGTTCAAGCTCTGGATGGCGACGAACCACAAGCCGCTGATCCGCGGCACCGATACCGGCATCTGGCGGCGCATTCATCTGATTCCGTTTGAGGTGCAGATCCCGATCGACAAGGTTGACAAGAAGCTGAAATTTAGGCTCGTGAAGGAATCCGAGGGGATTCTGAAATGGGCAGTGCAGGGCTGTATCCGCTGGCAGAACGAGGGCCTCATCATGCCGCAAAAGGTGCTTGAAGCCGTGCGCGAGTATCAGCATGAAATGGACGTGATCTCCGCATTCCTCGATGCCTGCTGCATGACAGGGCAGGGCGAGACGAAAGCCTCAAAGCTCTATGCCGTCTATGCAAAGTGGGCAGAGGAGCACAATGAATACCTGATGTCCAGCACAAAATTCGGCACGGAGCTGAAGCGCAAGGGCATTGTGAAAAAGAATATGCCGGACGGTCGGTATTATGTCGGCATCACGCTCGATGCAGACTTTTATCAGGAGTAAGAATTGAGGGTAGTTGAGGGTTTGAGGGTTATTCCTATTCTATCATATGAAAAATTGAAGTGAAATTATATATACTCCTATAGAAACCCTCCAAACCCTCAATAACCCTCAAGTGCAAAGGAGTGAGAACATGAAAATCGACCTGAGAGACGCAGGCGTCTGGTCGGCGCTCGAAAGGCAGGCTTATGACGGGACTGTGAATCTGCTCCCTCTGCCGCCTCCCGCCTACAAGTATTTCTCGGAGCTGCAAGCTGTATACCGCGCATTCCGCTTTGAGGGGCTGGACAGGCAGGAGGCGGAGCGCAAAAAGGCACTGCTGAAAAAAGCGTATACCAGAGCCGTGCAGGATCTCCACCGTGCGCGGGAGGTCTGTGCAGAGTACCAGAACGCCGTCAAGCGGACAGAGCTGCTTTGCACCGAGATCGAAAAGGCGCAGGATGTGCGCGAGATCGCGGACAAGGCGTGCAGCGTGATCGCCCTGCTGACCGGCGAGCCGAGCTTCTGCGAGCGGCAGCGGCGGAAAATTTGGAAGGAGGAAACCGGATGAAATGCGAACGCTTCTGCAATTACCATTGCAGCACGACCGACTGTCCGAACATCCAGTGCGATGCAGCAGACGAAATGTTCGGCTATGGCATCGCGGAGGACATGGGGCTTGAGCGGATCAAGTGCCGCGACTGCCTCTATGCCGACAAACGCTGCACCTGCGAGGATTGCTATTTCATGGGCAGCGAGGAGTGCCCGGAAACCGGGAAGGAGGAAACCAAGACAGCCTGAAATCAAATTGAAGCCCTGCCCGTTCTGCGGCAGCGAGACCA
>JAEELE010000071.1 GCA_016288755.1 Oscillospiraceae bacterium | reverse complement strand
TGAGGCCCTTGCCGGTGAGAACGCCGTTTTCATACGCGTCACGGATGCGCTTGTACTGACCGAACAGATAGCCGATCTCGCGTGCGCCGACGCCCATGTCGCCTGCCGGAACGTCGAGGTTCGGACCGATGTGGCGATAGAGCTCGCTCATGAAGCTCTGGCAGAAGCGCATGACCTCAGCATCGGACTTGCCGGCAGGATCGAAGTCGGAACCGCCCTTGCCGCCGCCCATCGGCAGAGAGGTCAGGGAGTTCTTGAAGATCTGCTCGAAGCCGAGGAACTTGATGATGCCGATGTAAACATTGCTCTGGAAGCGCAGACCGCCCTTGTACGGACCGATCGCGGAGTTGAACTGGACACGGAAGCCGCGGTTGACCTGCGTCTTGCCGTTGTCATCCACCCACGGGACGCGGAAGATGATCTGGCGCTCCGGCTCGACCAGTCTGTCGATGACGCCTGCCTCAACGAGGTCAGGGCGCTGCTCGATGACCGGCTCGATCGAGGAAAGCACCTCTGCGACGGTCTGATGAAACTCCGGCTCGTTGCGGTTGCGCGCAACAACCTGCTCATAGACCTGCTTCAGATAGGCATTTTTGAATTCCATTGTACTCAATCTCCTTACAAATTGAATTGGGACAACGTATCGTCCACCTATTATTATACCGCATTTTCACCCCATTTGCAACTGTTTTTTTGTCACATATCTGATCGCGTATTTACTTTGATTATCCGTAATATCGCGTAGTTTTCGCCGAGATACTGTCGTATTGTCACACTTTGTTTATGAAGTTTCTGTGAACTCTGTCAAATTCTTATCAAGGGAAGCAGCGATGCAGAACGGACTGTGCGATCCTGCACGCAGGCTGTCCGATCATCCGCAGACCCGCCGCAGCGGCGGCTTTTTTTGGCTCCGAAAAGCCATATCGCACATTCACAGCAAGATCGTCATAAAAATCACAGCATAGCGCCGTGAAGTGCCCGCTGTTTGCATCGGATTGTTGGAGAAAGCGCCGATTTTTAACAAACAGGATTGACAGAATGCGGGAAATCGGTTATACTATAGAAGGTCCGAACGAATTGGCTGCGGGCGGATCAATGGTACGATTCAATTTTATGGTAACCTCTTTCCTTCCGGGCGGCAGCAGCCGCCCCTTTTCTTTTGCGAAAAAACCGCGCTCCGGTCGATTGCCGAAGCGCGGTTTTTTGTCAGATATCGTTGCGCACAATATCCTCATAGCTTTCGCGGCGGACGACCGTTCTTGCCTCGCCGTCCTTCACCATGACGATCTCTGCGCGCGGGTTGCGGTTGTAATTCGACGCCATCGAATAGTTGTAGGCGCCGGTCGTGAGCACTGCGAGTATATCGCCGGGCTCTGCGGGCTGAAGCGCCATGCCTTCGCCGATCAGGTCGCCGCTCTCGCAGCACTTGCCGCCGACCGTGACCGTTTCTGTGCGCGGCTGCCCTGCCTTGTTCGCGAGCAGTGCCTCGTACTGCGACTGATAGAGCGCATAGCGGGGGTTGTCGCACATGCCGCCGTCGACAAGCACATAGGTGCGGACATTCGGGATGACCTTCTTCGCCATCACGGTGTAGAGCGTCACGCCCGCGCCGCCGACGATCGAGCGCCCCGGCTCAAAGAGCACGAACGGCTCCGGGAAACTGCGTTCCGTGCAGGTTGCCTTGACCGCCGCGAGAATGGCGCGGACGATCTCGCTGAACGGCTTGGGGTCGTCGCTCTCGACATACCTGATGCCGGGACCGCCGCCGAGGTTGACCTCTGCGAGCGTGATGCCGAGCGCTGTGCGCACTTCGTCCATGAAGCGCACCATGACGCGCCCCGCCTCTGCAAAGGGCTCCGTCTCCAGAATCTGCGAGCCGATGTGGCAGTGGATGCCGACCAGCTCAAGATTGGAATATGCGCTTGCCGCTTTGACCGCCTCAAGCGCCTCGCCGGTCTCGAGCGCAAAGCCGAACTTCGAGTCGATCTGACCGGTCTGGATGAAGCTGTGCGTGTGTGCGTCAATGCCGGGCTTGATGCGGAGCATGATCTTCACAGTCTTGCCCACTGCCGCAGCGATCGCGTTGAGGCGTGCGAGCTCGGGCAGGTTGTCGCAGACGATGCGCCCGACGCCCGTATCGACTGCCATCTGCAGCTCGGCGTCGCTCTTGGAATTGCCGTGCATCACGATCTTTTCGGCGGGCATGCCAGCCTTGAGCGCGGTGAAGAGCTCGCCGCCGGAGACCACATCTGCCCCGAGCCCCTCGGAGTGCACAATGCGGTAAAGCTCCATGCAAGAGAGCGCCTTGCTCGCGTAGCAGATCAGCCCTCTGCCGCCGTATTCGCTGTCGATCACGCTGTGAAAGCCGCGGCAGCTCTCACGGATCATATTCTCATCCAGCACATAGAGCGGCGTGCCGTGCGTCTTCGCGAGCTGCACGGCGTCGGCACCGCCGATCTGAAGATGTCCTTCGTTCGATACAGTCAGATTGGGGTAAAGCATTTGGATCATCCTTTCTGTTTTCATTCATCCCCGCAGAAAAATGCATATCTATATAGATAATCAATGCGTTCCGGCTCAGCAGCCGCCGCGCGCCTGCGTCATGTAGTCCTGATACAGCCGTTCGCAGCGGTCCTCGAGCTCTTTGTAGATGCTCCGCACGGTCTCATTGTCCGAGAGCCGCAGATACTGCTCCGATCGGATCAACTCAATCAGCACCTTATGCCGCTCGTAATCGGCGCACGCATCGCCGGTGCGGGCTGCCAGCATGTCCTGATAGCAGCGCAGAATCTCGATATATTTGCCTTTGACCTCGCGCAGCCTGCAGAGCTTTCTGGTTTTCTCATAGTGCGGCACGATCATCTCCGCCTGCCGCAGCACTGTGCTGTACATGCCCTTGACCTTTTCGTAGGAATACTTTGTCTTTTTGAGCGCGGTATGCAGATGCCCGTACAGCTTCGGCTTATCCGCATTGATTTCCGCAAAGATCGCGCGGTTCTTGCTCAGGTCTTTCATCTCGGTGACGGACAGCCAGCAGATATAGTTGTTGTCCGCGACCCCGACAATGATGACCTGCTCACCGCCGGTATAGTACACCTGAATCCTGCGGTCCGCCGGGTCGGGCAGATAGCGCGGTTCGGCGGCGTTTTCGGGCGTCACGCAGTTGAATTTTTCAATGCTCATCATGCACCTCAGAAATACTGATAGAGCTGACACTGCAGCATGCCGTTATAGAGCTTTCTGCGCTTGCGGGCTCTGCATCCGAAGCACTGCTCGAATTCGGTATCCGGCGTGATGATGCTACACGGCGCCTCCGCGGGAAACACCCTGCCCATCACGCGGTAAAGTGCTCTTGCCTGCTCGACATCGAGCATGCGCTCGCCGTAGGGCGGGTTGCAGACGATTGTCTGTCCGGGCTGATACACAAAATCGGCGACGGCGCGCTGCGTGACCGTGATGCGGTCGGCGACGCCGGCTTTTTTTGCGTTCTCAGCGGTCAGTGCGACGGCTGCGGGGTCGATATCAAAGCCGAATGCGTGAAACGCCGCATCCCTGTCGATGCGGGCGCGTGCGGCTTCGCGGGCGTTGAACCACGCCTTTTTCGGCATCTGCTGCCAGCGCTCGCAGGCAAAGCGGCGGTGCAGCCCCGGCGCGATGTGCAGTGCCCGGCATGCGCCCTCGATCAGGAAGGTGCCGCTCCCGCAGAAGGGGTCGCAGAGCACCGTGCCCGCGCGCACATGCGACAGATCGAGAATGCCTGCCGCCAGCGTCTCGCGGATCGGTGCGGCATTGGCTTTTTCGCGCCAGCCGCGCTGATAGAGCGGCGTGCCGGAGGTGTCGAGATAGACCGTGCAGAGGTCGTTGCGGATGGCAAACTGAATCTGGTGCACAGCGCCGGTCTCCGGGAGCGTCTGCGTGCGATAGGCGCGCTGCAGGCGCCCGACGGCTGCCTTTTTGACGATTGCCTGACAGGCGGGCACGCTTTTCAGTGCGGAATTGAGTGCGCTGCCCTTGACCGGAAATGCGTCCTCTGCGCCGATGAACTGCTCGAGCGGCAGCGCCGAAACACCGTCGAAGAGCGGGTCAAAGGCGGTTTTGCCGCGCTGCGCCCCGACGGGAAACTGCCCCAGCACGATCAGCACGCGCTCGGCAGCGGTCAGTGACACATTGGCGGCGGCGAGCATTTCCCAGTCGCCGGAAAAGCTGACACGACCGTCCTCCGCGGCGATCTCCGCAGCGCCGAGCCGTGTCAGTTCAAATTTCAGGACGCTTTCCAGCCCGAAATGGCAGGGGCAGCACATGCGGATGTGCTGTTCCAAGATCAGGTTCCTCCGTTGGTCTGCGCGCCGGGGCTCGCGATCTCCTTTGCAGGCTGCAGCCCGAGCTCGCGGTTGTCGCAGTAGGGCGCGTTGGTCGATTTCCACCAGCCCTCGACACCCTTGCCGCAGCCGCCGTTGGCGATCTTGCCGGTGGAGGTGCAGACATAGCCCTCGCGGACCGTGCTGCACTCGGGGAAGTCGTTGCCGGACCAGTGCTTGCTGATCCAATCGCCCATGATGTTTCTCCAGATCGCAGGCGTGTCGATACTGCCGCGGTTGCGGATCTCCTTGTTCTCCTTGTAGCCGATCCAGCAGCCGCTGACGAAGTCGGGGTTCAGACCGACAAACAGCTTATCGCACCAGTCGGTCGTCGTACCGGTCTTGCCCGCCAGCGGCACCTTCTTGCCGCCCTTGGTGATCTGCGCCTTCTTACCGGTGCCGTCCGGACCTGTGACGACGTTCTGCAGGAGCTTGTTCATGACGTAGGAAGTCTCATTGTCGATCGCCTGATGCAGGTCGTCGCCGCCGACATAGACCAGATCGCCGTCACCGGATTCGACGCGGTCGATGATGTGTGCATTGCTGAAATAGCCGCCGTTGCCGTAGACCATATAGGCATTGACGAGGTCCTTGACCGTAACGCCCACACTCAGAGCGCCGACGGCGAGCGGTGCGTTGTCCTTGTCCTTGAGCACAAGGTTCAGACCAACCGTCTCGGTCGCGTAGTCAAAGACATTGTTGATGCCGTAGTTCTTGACCAGTGTTGCGGGGATCGTGTTCTTGGAGACCTCGAGTGCCTTATAGACAGGCACCTTTGCGCGGGACCAAGAACCGAAGCCCGTCTCCGTGTAGTTGGAGGGCCACGGGTTGCCGGTCTCGGGGTTCGTCATGATCGGTGCGTCGAGAATCTTCGTGCCCCAAGAGATGCAGTCGTGATAGAGCGCATAGCCGTAGGACGTGACGGGCTTGATCGCGGAACCGGGCTGCTGCGGTTCGGTCGAGGCGAAGCTCGTGCCGAGAGAGCCCTTCTTCTCGCCGATCATGCCGACCGTCGCGAGGATCCTGCCCTCGTAGTCGATCGCGGTGAAGCCGCACTGCAGCGGCAGCACCTCGTCCTTGCCGTCGACCTTGCCGTCATATTTGCCGTCGTGGTTCAGGTCGCGGTAGTAGTTCGTTTTCGCGGCGGTGGTCATGCCCTTGAGCAGATTGTTCATGTCGAGAAATTTCTCTTCGACATACGCCTGCATGTCGCGGTCAACGGTCAGATAGATCTGATAGCCGCTCTTGTTGATGATGGTCAGGGCGCGCTGCATCGTGACGCCGCGCTCCTCCATCAGCACATGTGCATACTCGCGCAGTGCCTCGTCAACGGTCCAGGAGGTGCTGTTCTCCTCGGTGATCGCAGCGCCGTCCTCATCGACCTTTTTCTCCTCCTCGGGGTGCAGGAGCTTGTACTCCTCAGTATCCGTGAAGACCAGATGCTCATTGAGTGCGGTCTGGTACTCGTCGAAGGTGATCGCGCCGTTGTAGTACATGCGGTAGAGGATGTACTCCATACGGTTGCGGTTGACCTCTCTGCCGGTGTTGACATATTCGTCGGTGACATACTCGGTCTGCGTGACATCATTGAAGGAACGCTTGTAATAGCCTGCAAAGGGATTGTTGATCTCCGGGCTCTGCGGAATCGCGGCAAGGCAGGCGCCCTCTGCGATCGAGAGCTCCGAAACGGTCTTGCCGAAATACTTTCTCGCAGCCATCTCGACGCCGTTCGCAGCGCCGCCGAAGCCGATATAGTTGATATAGGTCTCGAGGATCTCGTCCTTCGTGTAGGATTTCTCGAGCTGCATGGCGCGGTAGACCTCGCGGATCTTACGCTGCGGGCTCGTCTCGTTGTCGCCGGTGAGATTCTTGACGAGCTGCTGCGTGATCGTCGAGCCGCCCTGCTCGGTATTCCAGAACTTCAGGATCATGTTCGCGACGGCAGCCGCGGTGCGCTTGTAGTCCACGCCCTCGTGCAGATAGAAGCGCTCGTCCTCGCCGTAGACGAAGGCGTCGCGCACATGCTGGGGCACGTCCTTCAGCTCGATCGGGATGCGCTGGATCGACTGGTTGACGTTGTAGACGTTGATATACTCTCCGTTCGCATCGCGCTCGAAGATATTGGTCGAGAAGCTGGTCGTCAGCTCCTGAATGCTGACCGACGTCTGCTCCTGCATGTAGTTGACGACATAGGCGGTCGCCGCGATGCCGCAGATCGTGCCTGTGATCGCGAAGAGCAGGAAGAACGACAGAAAGCACACCAGAATGATCGAGAAAATCTTCTTGATGATCCGCAGGATCAGCGGGGTGCGTCTGCGGCGCTTTTTCTTTTTTCTGCGGGGTGCCGGCGCTTCCAGCGCGGCTGCGGTGCTCTGACTCATGAGAATGAAACTCCTTTCGGATACGGCGGAATGCCCCGCCGGGCTCAAATCCGTGCATTGCATAGCAATACAGCATTATTATACCACATTTCTCCGCTTTTTTCAATAGCTGAAAGATGAAATTTCTATTGCGGTGCCGGACGCATGAATTTGTTGCATAATCCGCGCAAATCTGGCAACAATGACAGTGTGCGATCCGTCGGCACAGATTCTACATTCTGAAAGGAAGATGCTCTATGTTTGGAACCAGAATCGGCATGACCTTTGCAGGTGCCGCGATGCTCGGGGCAGGCGCGGGATTTCTGCTTTTTCTGCCGCTGATTCATGCGCGGCGCTCCGCCGCTGCCGCACCGGCGAAGGAGACCTCGGTCTCTGCAGGTGCGCTGCCGGAGCTGTCGCTGCCCGACCCCGACAGTGACACCGATCTGCCCGCCCCGGGCTACCTGCTGCTGCTGAAGGAAAATACGCTCTATCTCTACGAGGAGGGCAGCCGCGAGGCATTTGCCTCCTACGAGCTGCCCGCGGGCATTCCCGACTGCGACCGCATTCTGCTCGAATACGGCATGAAGGTGGCTTCGGAGGACGAGCTGCGCGGCGTGCTGGAGGACCTTGTATCATGAACGGGATGCGGCGTGCGAAGCGCTGCATCGTCGGTCACGCTGCCGAGACAGCCGTTCCGGTGCTGTGCGAGCTGGTGATCGGGCTGGCTGCGCTGATCGCGGGCGGGCTGCTGCAGCGCTGCATGACCGACTGCGGGCTGCTGGACGCTGATGCACTCACGGGCGGGCTCTCGCTGTGGGACCTCTGGCTGCCGGGCTGCGTGCTCGCGGGCATCGCCGCACAGACCCCGATGGTACTCACGCGCAGCCGCATGCTGGCGGAGCTCTGCGGCGTGCTCGATGCGGACGACCTCGGCTTTCTGAATTGCTGCACGGAACCGTGGCTCTGGGGCAGACTGCTGGTCCTGCGGCTGCTCTCGGCGCTCGTGCTGGCATCCGCCTGTGTGCCCGCATGGCTGCTGCTGACCGCATCGGGAACGGTGCTGCGGCTGTCCGTCGGCATGGAGGAGGCAATTCTGCCGCTGATGACCGCCGTGCATCTGCTGCTGGGCGGTCTGGGCACGCTGCTGCTGCCGCTGCGGGTCATTGCCGCGCAGGCAGCGCTCCCCTATTGCTTTCTCAAAAATCCCCACGTTCCCGCAAAGCATCTGCTCGCCGATGCCTTCGCGGAAACTGCGGTGCATCCGCTGCGGACAGCACTGCGCCGTCTGGGCTGTCTGCCGCTGACGCTGCTGCCGCCCGCCGCGATCGCCTGTCTGCCGCGGGTGCATGCCGCAGAGCTCATCGAAGCCGCACATGCCGACGCCGTCAGTCTGCACAAAAGCCGGATGAGGGAGCTCCGCAGTCGCCGCAAACCTGCACAAAGCGCGCCGGTTTCCCTTGCGCATTCCAGACCGTAAGGCTATAATAGAAGCGGGCATTCGCCCTACAATTCAGAATAATAACGAGAAGGAAAGGAGGGCTCATTCTGTCAGTCACAAACGGTCTGCTGTCGGTGTTCGGATGGCTCGGGCACTGCGGATTAGGCGTGTTCAGCATGATCGGACGCAGCTTCTGCGCCGTCGGTGCGGGCATTGCGGCGTTTTTCCGCGATCTGATGCACGGCGTTTTCCGCATTCTCAGACGGGTCCGGCGCGTGCTCGTCACACCGATCCGGCTCCGCGGCGATATCGCACGCAGGGTCGAGCGTGAGTGGCACAGCGCTGCCAATGTCAGCGGCTTTGCAAAGTTCAAGGCTGTCTGCCGCATCTTCATTGCACTGTTTCTCAGTGAAAACGGCATATTTGCGTCGTTTTTCCGCTATGCAGTCCCCGTGCTCTGCTGCGCCTTCCTCTATTCCGTCGTGCGCTACGGCACCTCGCTCGAATACAGCATCGCGGTGACCTTCAACGGCACGCCGATCGGCATCATCGCCGAGGAGGAGGACTACACTGCCGCCGAAGAGATCGTCCGCAAGCGCCTTTCCTACACCGAGGACGAATACGACATGCAGTTTCAGCGCGGGATGCAGCTGACGGTCAGCCGCAGTGAGGACGAAATCCTCACGCCGGCACAGCTCGCCGACCGCATGCTCCGCAACGCCGAGATCGAGCTGATCGACGGCTGGGGCGTCTACCGCAACGACGAATTTCTCGGGGCGGTCGCCGACACCAAGCCGATTCAGGATGCGCTGATGGAGCAGCTCAACGACTATTACGAGGAGCTCGAGGGCACCGCCGACGATCTGCACTACGCCGACAGCATCACCTATGAAAAGGGCACATACCTCGCTGAAAACCTCACAGATGCGAAAAAAATCGCAAAGCAGCTCACCGCCGTCACCGAGAGCACGAAGACCTATTACGCACTCGCCGACGACACGATCTACTCGGTCGCGATGCGCTTTTCCACAACGATCGACCGCCTGCGCGAGCTCAACCCCGATCTGCCGGAAATCCTCTCCTTCAACAAGCAGGTGACCGTTCCGGTCAGACAGCACGCTCTGCCGATCGTCTTCACGAAAACGGTCAACACGCATACCTTCGTGGATTTTGACACGATCCGCACCGAGACGAACCGCCTCCCGGTCGGCAAAACGAAGGTCACGGTGCGCGGCATCAAGGGCGAGCGCCGCAATACCGTCGAGGTCTCCTACACCGACGGCACCGAGACCGGCAGAACGCTGCTGCACTCGGAGATCCTCTCGCTGCCGCAGGACGAGGAGATCAGCGTCGGCACCTATTCGCCGAAGCCCGCCAGCACTGCGACCATGCTCGCAGGCACCGGACAGTTCGCGTGGCCGCTCAACGGCGGCTACATCAGCGACGTGTTCATCAGCAACCGCAACCACCGCGGGCTCGACATCGCAGCCCCGACGGGCACGGAAATCTACGCTGCCGAGGACGGCATCGTCACCGTCGCGACCATGCAGAGCAGCTACGGCAACTACGTCAAGATCGACCACCAGACCGGCTACGAGACGCTCTATGCGCACTGCAGCCTGCTGCTGGTCTCGGCAGGCGACGAGGTCGAGCGCGGACAGATCATCGCGCTGGTCGGCTCGACCGGGCATTCGACCGGACCGCATCTGCACTTCGAGGTCCGCCTCAACGGACTGAATTACAACCCGGCGGACTATCTGCGGGTCAATGTTGATTGAGCAATGTTTCTGATTTTTCAAGTGTATTGATCGATATTTCAGACAGATTTGACATATTTTGACACTTTTTGAAAAAACACTTGACAAGACTGTTCTTCCGTGATATAATAATAAAGCTGATTCGCGGAAGAACAGTACGAATGCTGGATTAGCTCAGTTGGTAGAGCAGCTGATTTGTAATCAGCAGGTCGGGGGTTCGAGTCCGTCATCCAGCTTGAATATGGGAGAGTTCCCGAGTGGCCAAAGGGGGCAGACTGTAAATCTGTTGCGTCTCGCTTCGGTGGTTCGAATCCACCCTCTCCCATTGAAAAAGCACTTGCCTTTCGGCAAGTGCTTTTTCAGTGAAATTCGCCTGTCAGCGGGAGAAATTGCGTCTGCGGCAAAGTGAAATCCTGTCGGGTGAAATCGCCTCCGGCGGTGAACGGCGGATTTCATTTCACCGGATGACGCAGTCATTCGATTTCACTGCGAAGCAATTTCACCGCGAAGCGATTTC
>JAEELE010000070.1 GCA_016288755.1 Oscillospiraceae bacterium | reverse complement strand
TTGAAGCGGCTGATCTGATACAGTTTGCAGAGCTGGCGGGCTTTGAGGTTCTCCTTTGTGAAAAAGGAAACATTTATAAGCCGGAGGACGGAACGATTCTGCATTGTTTATGCAGAAAATAATCCGGCAAATTCTGATTTATCTGAGCAGATAAAATAAATACAATGCCCCGAAGCGCTTTTGAAACGCTTCGGGGTAAAACTTCTATATGGGTATCCGTCATAAGCTCACCCGGCTTTTTCCTTTTCATTCCGCATTCCGCATTCTCCCCGCCCCGCGTCCAGCGAATGTCACAGCAGAAGCAACAGTGACGGAACACCTCCTCCCTGCTCCCTCCTGACTCCTGCCTTCACAATCCGTCAGCAGGGATGCTTTAGCAACTCGCCAGCCCGGGCTCCGGGTGCATCTGCCGGATGCCGAGGACGCCGTTTTCCGCAGTGATCTCCAGAGCCGCCGCCTCCCGACGCAGCATGCAGTCGGCGAGCAGCGGCTCAACTGTTCCGGTCACTGCCGTGCGGATCGCCCTTGCACCGCCCGTTCTGATCTCCGGCAGCGACGCGAGCTGCGTGACCGCTTCGGACGTCCATGTCAGTGCGGTGCCCGCTGCCGCTGCCCGTGCGCGCAGGGATTCCAGCTCCAGCGCGGCGATCTTCATGCAGTCGGGCAGATCGGGACGGCGGAACACGATCACCTCGTCGAGCCGGTTCAGCAGCTCAGGACGCAGCGTCTGCCGGAGAACGCCGAGCAGGCGCTGCTTTTGCGGATCGCTGCCCGCGCCCTCCGCCGAAAAGCCCATGCTGCAGCCGCTGAGCTGCTCCGCGCCGAGATTCGACGTCAGAATGACGACCGTTTCGGAGAAATCCGCGCGTACGCCCTGTCCGTCGGTCAGCGCGCCGTCCTCGAGAATCTGCAGCAGCAGCGAGAGAATATCGGGGTGCGCCTTCTCGATCTCGTCAAAGAGCACGACCGAATAGGGCTTGCGGCGCACCTGCTCGGCGAGCGACACGCCGTCCTCATAGCCGATATAGCCCGGAGGCGCACCGATCAGCCGCGAGACTGCGTGCTTTTCCATATATTCGCTCATGTCGGTGCGGATGAGACTGCCGCCGCAGAGCTGCTTTGCGAGCTGCACGGCAAGCATGGTCTTGCCGACGCCGCTTGCCCCGAGAAAGAGAAACGCCCCGACCGGTCGGCTGCCGCTGCGGAGCCCGGCACGGCTGCGGCGGATCGCCTGCGCGACCGAGCGGATCGCCGCCTCCTGCCCGATGACGGCAGCCCCGAGCGTTTCCTCGAGGTGCAGCAGCGATTCCGCCTCCTGCGCGCTGACCGCACTGACCGGTACGCCGGTCTTCGCCGCAACGACCGATTCGATATCGGGGGCGTGCACGGTGCCGGTGCTCCACTCCGCCGCTGCCTCGTTCGCATAGCGCGAGAGCTTGGCGGCGGCGCATGCCTCGTCGAGCAGATCGAGCGCCTTGTCGGGCAGGGCGCGGTCGTGCAGATAGCGCACCGAGCAGCGCACCGCCGCGTCGATCGCATCGCTGCCGATGGACAGCCCGTGAAACTGCTCATAGCGCGGACGGAGCCCTTCGAGCATCTCCGCCGCCTGCTCGGGTGAGGGCTCCTGCACGCGGATCGGCTGAAACCTGCGGTCCAGCGCCGCATCCTTCGCGATCTGTCTGCGGTATTCCTCCTCGGTGGTCGCGCCGATGAGCTGGAGCTCGCCGCGCGCAAGGCGGGGCTTCAGAATATTCGCCGCGTCGATCGCGCCCTCTGCCGCGCCCGCACCGGCGATCATGTGCAGCTCGTCGATGAAGAGCACGGTGTCGCTGTGTGCCGCCGCCTCGTCCATGCAGCTTTTGAGCCGCTCCTCGAAGTCGCCGCGGTATTTCGCGCCGGCGAGCATGGCGGTCAGGTCGACCGCGAGCAGCACTCTGCCGCGCAGGGCGGGCGGCACATCGCCGTCGAGGATGCGCTTGGCAATGCCCTCGACGATCGCGGTTTTGCCGACGCCCGCCTGCCCGATCAGCACGGGGTTGTTCTTCGTGCGGCGCAGAAGCACCTGCAGCACGCGCCGCACCTCGCTCTCCCGCCCGATGACCGGGTCGAATTTCACGGCGACATCGGGGTCGGTCAGGCAGCGGGCGTATTTCGCAAGATTGGGGCAGCTTTTGCGGTCGAATGCCGGAAAGCCGGTCTCCTGCGCCGATTCCGCCGCACACGCAAAGCGCAGCGCGTGGAGCGAGACGCCCATCCCGCGCAGCAGCACCGCCGCGCCGCACTGCTCCTCTGCGAGCACGGCGCAGAGCAGCCGCTCCGAACTGACGGGCATCTGCGTCTCCTGCCCGGCGCGCTGCAGAATGCGCCGGAACGACGGGGTCTCCTCGGTGTCGGAGAGGGAGCAGGGCGCGCCGCTGCCGATCTCGCGGAGCACCGCCTGCTGAAAGCGCTGCAGCGGAACACGGTGTGTCCGCAGGATCGCCGCCGCGACATTGCTGCCGTCGGCGAGCATGGAAAGGACAAGGTGCTCACTGCCGATAAAGCTGTGCCCGAGCTGCTCCGCCTGCGCCCGCGCCCCGCTGACGATCTGCTGTGCCTTTTTGGTGTAATGCTCTGACTGCAAAAATCATCCCTCCGGTTGTTCTTTTTTCTAGTATATGCAGGAGTTTGCCGGATTACTCTTTGCAGCGGGTCCCGCTTTTTGTGAACCGTCTGCGCAGGCTCTTGCAATCCCCCCGCAGACATGGTATAATAGAGATGCGGGCATCCGCGCAACAACCGGGAGGTGTATGTCTATGAGCACTATGGCGTATCAGGGGCAGCTGCCCTTCGCATTCATCAGCTATTCCCACGCGGATATGGCAAAGGTCGAATCGCTGCTGCGCGTGCTGAACCAGAACGGCAGACGGTTCTGGTATGACCACGGCATCGAGTACAGCGCGGACTGGCAGGACGCGATCAACGAGCGCCTGCAGAGCAGCACCGCTTTTATCCTGTTCATGACGAACGGCATCGAGCAGCGCGGCGAGATCATCCGCGAGATCCGCATGGCGATCGGGAAGCGCAGCGAAAACCCCGATTACAGGATTTTTGTCATCATGCTCGAGCGCGTGCCGATCCAGCATCTGTTCGGGCGCCCGGAATTTGCCGATATCATTGAGCTGTTCAACACCGTGCAGTATATTTCCGCCGCGAATTTCCGCGGCATCACGGTCGATTTTCTCGAGGTGCTGACCGGTGCCGGCATCTGGAGCGCCTGCATGACGCCCGACGAGCTGGCGCAGGCTGCACAGGGTCAGTCCGAGAGCGGGCTGCTCGGGCTCAGCGAGGTCGACGCCGAATCGGATTACATCTACCCCTACGCGCTGCCGGAAAAGCGCGAGGAGGACGGCATCACGTTCTATGCGCTCAATGTCGGCGAGACCGACCCGAACGCGGTCTACCCGATCTGCATGGACAACCAGTGGGTGCCGCCGGAATTCTTTGATGACCCGGCTTTCCGGGCAGAGGGCTTCTGTGCGCCGTCGCTGACCGAAAAGCGCAAACAGATGCAGCAATACGAGGTGATCAGCGCACTGCTGCACAACTGGCAGGTGCTGATCAACCGTGCTTCGGTGTTCAATTCCGAGGCAATCGCGGACTGGTACATGGGCGACGGCGACAACGCGCGCGCCTTCTGCGAGCTGCTGCAGAACGGCTCCTTCGTCATGTATCTGATGAAGGAGCGCACGCCGGTCGAGCGCCCGCGCTTCGACGTCGCGGAGGAGCAGTTTGCGCGCTGGCGGGAGATCTGCCGGCAGCACGCGGTCTACTGCATCCGCATGAGCTGGGACGGCATCGACACGGACGACGAGGCGAACAGCTTTGAGATCGCGCGGACGCTCTCGATGCGCATGATGAATCTGCTGCTGACGACCGGCAACGACCGGCACCGCCTCGAATCCTTCCGGCTCGCGATGGGCGTGCCGCAGGAGCGCGCAGGGGAGTTTGCGGCGCTCTGGCGCAGGCTGCGCGACACCGCCGTCGCGCGCGATGACGAGCGCCCGGGCAGCTATACGCGCAACAGCGTCTATCTCGATTTTCTCGTGCGGAGCGGCTCGCGTGTTACCGACTGTCAGCTCGATTACACGAAGCCCTTTGTCTGCGAGCTCAAGCAGATCATCGACTTCACCTATATGATCAATCTGCCGACCGCACTGCACATCACGCCGATCTCGAGCTATGAGAGCTGCCTGTGGGACTATTACATGTCCGAGCAGCGGGGCGAGCAGAATCTCCGCGTGATCTCGGCAGACGAGCTCTACTGCGCCGTCATCAACTTTGTGCCGGGCTTTCTCAAGGAATCCTATCTGGCGGAGTGCCCTGCGCTCTCGCTCGCGGATATCGCATGCATTCGCCGGATGCCGGAATGGACCGCCTATCTCGAGGCACGCGACGCCTCCCGCAAGCGCGCCAGCCTCAACGAGATCGACTTTCACGATGTGGAGGTCGTGTGGCGGCGCTTCCGGCGGCTGACGGCAGCATGTGCCGCGGCGCTCCCGCACTGCCGCATGCGAAAGGAGCCGGGCAGCCTGTCGGTGATCTATTCCTTCGGCGGGTGCAGGCTCATCACGGTCTACCGCGAGGGCAGCGATGTCATCCGCATCCGGCGCGAGCATGAGGAGAAGCTCTCGGACAATCTCCGCGAAAACCTCGTGATCGAGTTTGTCTGCGGCGATTATCTCTCCGTCTGCGATGCGGAGGACGCATTTATGGAGAAGCTGCGCCTGTTCGAGGGCATTCTGCTGCAGTCGGGGCGCACGGCATATCATCAGATTCTGGAGGGGTTGACAACACATGCACACGAATTCGCAGAGTGATGCGCAGGCGCGCGCATGGGCACGCTACTGCCGTCTGCAGGAGGAGCGCCCGGCGCTGTTTGCGGCGTCCGATGTGCTCCGGGTCATCACCGACGAGCAGGCAGTGCGGGAATTCTGCCGCCGCACGGGCCGCGTGATCGGTGTGGTCTATGAGAGCCGCTATTCGATGATGGTCGTCGATCTGGTGGAGGACGGCGCGGGAAACCGCTTTGCCTATGAGCGGCTGGTCCCGGCGCAGACCGGCGGGGTCGTCAGTCTGCCGATGTATGACGGGAAATTTGTGCTGCTGCGGCAGTATCGCCATGCGATCCGCGGCGAGCAGCTGGCGTTTCCGCGCGGCTTCGGCGAGCCCGGGCTGACCGCCGAGCAGAATCTGCACAAGGAGCTTTCCGAGGAGATCGGCGCGCAGGTGCAGAGCGTGATGCTGCTGGGCACGGTCGCGCCGGACAGCGGCATGATGAGCACGCAGGCTGAGGTCTATTTCTGCACGGTGAGCCGTCCGCAGTGCGCAGAGGGGCACGAGGGCATTCTGCGCTGTGTGCTGCTCGGTGCGGAGGAGCTCCGTGAAAAAATCGCAGCGGGTGCCGTGACCGACGGCTTCACGCTCGCGGCACTGGCGCTCTGGCAGGCAAAATTCGGCGGCTGACCCCCGCGGGAACCGCGTTTCCTCAGCGATACAATGGGCATGGCGCCTGCCTCATTCAGAACCCTTCCTCAAAGCGGACACATCTTATTCCGCATTCCGAATTATCAGAGCAACATTTTTATGAAAGGGGACTTGCCGATGGACCGAATACTGGATTATCTGGGGCAGAATTACTGTCTGATCCTGCTGCTGCTCGGCATGTATATTGTGACGCTGTTTGACGTCTTCCTCGAAAAGCGGATGCTGTATCTGCTGCGCGGCGCAATCATTTCGATCGCGGTGCTCGCGGTCGTCGACAATGCGGAGAGCTATTTCGGTATGCTCGACCATCCGACGGTCTGGCGCGTGCTGTTTTCGGCGGTCTGCTACACGCTGCGCCCGCTCATCATTTTGCTGCTGGTCCTGATTTCAAGCAAAAAGCAGAGTCCGCTGCTGCTCATTCCCGCGGTGCTGAACGGTCTGATCGCGTTTTCCGCATTTTTCACCGGCATTTCCTATTCCTTCAGTGCGGACAACGCATTTCAGCGCGGTCCGCTGGGCTATACGCCCTATATTGCCACATGTTTCTATGTGCTCGCGCTGTTTTTACGCTCCTTCCGCGTGTTTGCCATGCACAATTCGGAGGAGGCGCTGATCCTGCTCTATCTGGCGCTGGCAGCGGCGTTCGCATCGCTGTTCACCGCATACGGACGCGAGGTCTCCGTCAATCTGACCTTTGCCGCAGAGCTTGTGCTCTACTATCTGTACGTTTATTCGCAGTCCACCAAGCGCGACGCACTGACCGGGCTCTTCAACCGGCAGTCGTTCTACAGCGATCTGCAGAAGCGGGAGGACTCGATCACCGGCGTTGTGTCGATCGACATGAACGAGCTCAAATGGCTCAACGACACGCAGGGGCACGAGGCGGGCGACCGCGCGCTGAAGGCGATTTCGGCGGTCTTTCTGGCGGCATCGACGGGCAAGGACCGTGTGTACCGCGTCGGCGGCGACGAGTTCATCATGCTCTGCCGCGGCGGCTCGGCGGAGGAGATGCAGGCGCTGACCGACGGGATGCGCCGGGACGTGCAGGCTGCCGGATACTCCTGTGCATTCGGGCTCTCGGCAGGCAAGCCGGTCGATGCGATGATGCAGGAAGCAGACGCGCTGATGTATGCAGACAAGGCGCGGCTCAAGGCAGAGGCAGCCGCGGGCGGCAAGGCACTGCATCTGCGCAGCTGAACCGGACAAGTTCTCACTCCTGACCCGACTTCCTCCCTCCTACCTCCTACCTATATTCTGACTTTCCGCAGGAACACGATACCGAAATGATCACAAATCCACCGAAAGGATGATGCCCCATGCGCGCCGCGATCGCACTGATCGAGGATGACCCGGCGATCAGCCGCATGCTGACGGACTTTCTGCAGCAGAACGGCTGCACCGTCACGCCCGCCTTCGACGGCAATTCTGCCGCGGAGCTCCTGCTTGCACAGCACTTTGACCTGATCCTCATGGACCTGATGCTGCCGCAGAGAAGCGGCGAATCGCTGCTGACCGAGCTGCGCACGCATTCCGATACGCCGGTGATCGTGATCTCGGCGAAATCGCTGCTGCAGACACGTCTGGACGTGCTCCGCCTCGGCGCCGACGACTACATCATGAAGCCCTTCGACCTCAGTGAGGTGCTCGTGCGCATCGAGGTCGTGCTGCGGCGGGCGGGCGCTGCCGATGCCCCCGAGAAGCTGTCGTATCACGGGCTGACGCTCTTCCCCGCGGAGCACCGCGCCTGCTGGCGGGAGAAGCCCCTCCCGCTGACGGGAAAGGAACTGCAGCTTTTGCAGCTCTTCATGGAGCACCCGCAGCGCGTCTACACCAAGGCGAACCTCTACGAGGCGGTCTGGAATGCCGAATACTGCGAGGACAGCACGATCAGCGTGCATGTCAGCAATCTGCGCGCCAAGCTGAAAAAAGCCTCCGGCACCGATTTCATCGAGACGGTCTGGGGCATCGGCTACCGGCTGCGGGAGGTGCCGCAATGACCGCGGCTGTGATCGCGCTCGGCGTGCTCTGCGCCGGGCTGACTGTCTATCTGCTGCTGCTGAGCCGCCAGCTTCGCGGCATGGCAAGGGAGCTTGAACGGACGCGCGAGCCCGGCTACGACCGGCAGCTGACGGTCACGCTGATGAACGGCGCGCTCGAAACGCTCGCTTCTGCCTGCAACGAGAATCTTCGGTATCAGTCGGCGCTGCGCAATCGGCAGCAGCAGGCAGAGCAGAATCTGCGGCAGTCGGTCTCGGACATCGCGCACGATCTGCGCACGCCGCTGACGGCACTGCAGGGCAATTTACAGCTCGCTGTGCAGGATGCATCGCTCAGCGATCGAACGGCAGCGCTGCTCGCCGTCTGCACCGAGAAGAGCGACCTGCTCCGCCGCATGGCAGACGACTTCTTCGAGATGGCGCTGCTGGAGAGCGATCACTCGCCCGTGCCGCTCAGCCGCGTCAGCCTGACCGCCGAGCTGATGCAGCTCCTTGCCGACAGCGAGGCGGCGATCCGCCTGAAGGGGCTGACACCGGAGATCGACCTGCCCGAGCGCGCGGTCTTTGCGCAGGCAGATGCGGCGCTCACGCAGCGGATGCTCGGCAATTTGCTGAGCAATGTGCTCAAATATGCGCACGGCAGCTTCACGGTGCGGCTCACGCAGCAGGACGGCTTTGCCGAGGTCATCTTCGCGAATGCGGTGCAGCCCGGCGAGGTGCCCGACCCCGAACGGCTCTTTGACCGCAGCTACCGCGCCGACCGTGCACGCGGCGGACAGGGCGCCGGGCTCGGGCTCTATATCGTGCGGCTGCTTGCCGAGCGCCAGAATGCAGCGGTTTCCGCAGCCGTGCAGGCAAATGTGCTGACGCTGACGGTGCGGTTCCGCAGCGCATGATATGTCCGGATGATTTCGGGAGCTCCGTCCCCACGATAATTATCTGAAGGTACATCAAAAAAAGTGAACGCCCGCGCAGGACAGCACCTGTGCGGGCGTTTTGATGTATGGGATCAGTTGCTCTTGGGCACCAGCGCGATGATCTTGCCGGCGAAGTCGTTGAAGTTCTGGGTCTGGAGGATGATGCGCCCCGGACCGGTCAGGCGCGTGAGGAAGAGCCCCTCGCCGCCGAGGAGGATATTCCCGAGCCCCTTCACCGTCTCGATCTCATACTGCACAGTCGGAGAAAACGCGACCACATTGCCTGTGTCGACCTTCATGACCTCGCCCTGACGCAGGTCGTATTCGACCATATCGCCGTCGATCTCGAGGAATGCCATGCCCGCACCCGTGATCTGCTGGAGGACAAAGCCCTCGCCGCCGAAGAACCCCGCAGAGAGCTTCTTGGTGAAGACCGCCTTCAGATCGACCGTCTGCTCTGCGCAGAGGAACGCGCCCTTCTGGCAGATCAGCGGGGTCGCTGCGACGTCGACCGGGACGACCGTGCCGGGGACCGTCGAGCCGAAGGCAATGCGTGCATTGTCCGCCTCCGCGGTGTAGCTGGACATGAAGATCGACTCGCCCGTGAACATTCTCGCGAGGCTCTTGCCGATGCCGCCGCGGGCGTTCGTCTTCATGGTGATGCCCTCCGTCTGCCAGATCATGCCGCCGCGCTGCGTGAACATGGACTCGCCGCGCAGGAGCGTGACCTCCACTGCCGGAACTGTCTGACCGATGATTTGATACTGCATAATGAGAACCTGCCTTTCCGTTTAGAAATTAGAAATTAGAAATGAGAAATTAGAAATGAGAAATGAGAAACGGTTTCATGAGGAAGGAGGTGCGGTGCTTTATTCCGCATTCCGTATTTCTCATTCCTCACTTCTCATTTCACATTTGCAAATCTGCTGTTTTGCCGTTTGTTGCTTCGAGAAAGACCGCCGGGCTGAGAAAAATCTGTGTGCCGAGCCGTCCGCCGCTGACGATGATCTCGTCATAGAGCAGCGCGGTCTCATCGAGAAATACCGGATAATCCTTCTTCATGCCGATCGCCGTGCAGCCGCCGCGGATATAGCCGGTGACTGCGAGAATGTCCTTCACCGGCAGCAGCGCGACGGATTTTTCGCCCGCCGCAGCAGCTGCCTTTCTCAGGTCCATCTCCGCGGTGCCCTGCATGACAAAGGCGTAATGCGCACCGCTTTTTCCCACGCACATCAGCGTTTTGAAGGTCTGCTCCGGGTCCTGCCCGAGCATTTCGGCGATGTGCACCGCATCGGTGAATTCGCTGCACTCGTAGAAATTCACCGTATGCGGGAGCTTTTTCTGCTCGAGAATGCGCATCGCATTGGTTTTCTGCTGCTTTGCCATGCCTTATGCCTTGGCGATCGCGATCTGCACGCTGCCGTTCTCGGTCTCGACCTCAAAGCTGCTCAGCGGCTGGGCGACCGCGCCGACCGTGCCGAGCGTCTCGCCGCAGATATAGTCGAGGTAGTCTGCCGGATAGGCACCGCCGATCTGAATGACGATGCGGTCGGAAATCTCGAGCCCGGACTGCTTTCTCGCATCCTGAATGTTGCGGACGATGTCGCGGGCGACGCCCTCTGCACGGAGCGCGTCGGTGATCGTCAGGTCGAGCGACACGACGATGCCGTGCTCACTCATGATGTGTCCGCCGTCCTTCGCCTGATAGTTGACGAGGATGATATCGGGGCTGAAGGACTCCTCGCTGCCGTCGATCGTCAGAATTGCGGCATCGTCGGTGACGCGGAATGCGCCGGACTTGATCGCCTTGACGAGCACCGGCACGCGGTCGCGGTAGCTGTCGCGGATCGCGTTGAAGTTCGGTGCATACTGCACATCGGCGATCGCGGAGACGTCATCCGCGACGGAGACCGCCTTGACATTGGTCTCGTCGGCGATGATATCGGTGAAGCGGCTGACGACCTCCGCGGCATCCTTCGAGGCGAGGGCGGCACGCAGCGTCGAGAGCGGCTGGCGGATCTTGATGTTGTTCTTGTTGCGCAGTGCGTGTGCGAGCGAAATGACGTCGCGCACAATGCCGATCTCTTTGAGCAGCGTCGGATTCTGATAGCGCGCCGGAATCTCTGCCCATGCGGCGAGATGCACCGAATCGCTGCCGGTGAGGATGCGGTAGAGATAATCCGAGAGGATCGGGGCTGCCGGCGCGAAGAGCTTGCAGGTGTTGACCAGCACATAGAGCAGCGTATCATACGCATTCTTCTTGTCGGCGGTCATGTCCTTGCCCCAGAAGCGGCGGCGCGAGCGGCGGATGAACCAGTTGGTCAGACCGTCCATGAGCGCCTCGAGGCTGTCGGTGTAGTGATTGACCGCATACTGCTCCATGTTCGTGCGGATGCTCTGCTCGGTCTGTGCCAGCAGCGCGAGGATCCACTGGTCGAGCTGATTGTCGGAATCGGGCTCGGGGAGCGTCTCGGGGTGATAGCCGTCGATGTTCGCATAGGTGATGAAGAAGCTCGCGGCATTCCACAGCGGCAGAATGAAGGTCTGCAGCATCTCCTGAATGCCGGAATCCTTGAAGCGCAGGTCGCCGACCAGCATCGCATTCGACTGGAACAGATACAGGCGGAAGGCGTCGGTGCCGAATTCCTTCATCAGCTTCATCGGGTCGGTGTAGTTGTGATTGGACTTCGAGAGCTTCTTGCCGTTCTCGTCGAGAATCGTGCCGTGCACGACGCAGTTCTTGAACGCGGGGCGGTCAAAGAGCGCGGTCGCCATGACATGCAGATAGTAGAACCAGCAGCGGATCTGACCGGTGTACTCGACGATGAAATCGCAGGGGAAGTGGGATTCAAACCACTCCTTGTTCTCAAAGGGATAGTGCTTCTGGGCAAACAGCACGCAGCCGGATTCAAACCAGCAGTCGAGCACCTCGGGGACGCGCTTCATCGTCGCGCCGCACTCGCAGGGGAAGGTGATCTCGTCGACATACTGTCTGTGCAGGTTGTCGAGCCGTTTGCCCGAGCGCTGCTCGATCTCGTCGAGGGAGCCGAGCACGACGCGCTTGCCGCAGTCCGGGCACTCCCAGATCGGGATCGGCGTCGACCAGTAGCGGTTGCGCGAAATATTCCAGTCGCGGGCGTTCTCGAGCCACTTGCCGAAGCGGGCATCCTTGACCGAATCCGGCACCCAGTTGACCTGCGTGTTGTTGAGCTCGATCAGTCTGTCCTTGAGCTTTTCGATGCTGAGATACCACGCATCCATCGCCTTGTAGATCAGCGGCTCGCGGCAGCGCCAGCAGTGCGGATAGTTGTGCTCGATCGTGCCGTCCGCGACCGCCTTGCCGTTGTCGTAGAGAAAGCGGATGACGGTCGGGTTCATCTCGATGACGGTCTTTGCGTCCTCGGCGGCGTAGAAATCGGTGACCTCCTTGGTGAAGTGCCCCTTCTCGTCGACCGGGTTGACCATCGGGATATTGTGATTGCGGCAGGTCCAGTAGTCGTCCTCACCGAATGCCGGTGCGGTGTGGACAATGCCGACACCCTCATCGGCGCCGACATAATCCGCCGTGACGACTCTGAATGCGCCCTCCTTTGCCATATCGGCAAAATACGGGAAGAGCGGCTCATAGGTCTTGCCGACGAGCTCGGAGCCCTTCACGGTTTTCAGGATCTCCGGCTTCTTGCCGAAGAGCTTCGGGAAACTCTTCAGCGTCGCGGTGCAGGCGATGAACACCTCGTCGCCGACTGCGACATAGCCGTATTCGAGATTCTCGCCGACCGCGAGGCAGAGGTTCGAGGGCAGCGTCCACGGGGTCGTGGTCCATGCGAGGAAATAGACCTGTCTGCCGTCGAACTGCTCATCGGTCTTGAATTTCGCGATGATCCATCTGTCCTGCCGCGGTCTGGTGGAATCGGACTCACGGGTATCGGAGATGGACAGCGAGGTCTCGCAGCGGCAGCAATAGGGCGTGACGCGGTAGTTGCGGTAGATCAGCCCCTTGTCATAGCACTGCTTGAACGCCCACATGACCGACTCCATATAGGAGAGGTTCATGGTCTTGTAGGCGCCGTCGTAATCGACCCAGCGTGCCATCTGGTCGACGTATTCGCGCCAGGTCTCGTTGTTCTTCGAGACGATGTCGCGGCAGGCATCGTTGAATTTGCCGATGCCGATGGAGCGCTCGATCTCGGTCTTGGAGTCGATGCCGAGTGCCTTCTCCGCCTGTGTCTCGATGGGCAGACCGTGGCAGTCCCAGCCCCAGACGCGCGGGACGGAATAGCCGCGCATGGTGTGGTAGCGTGCGATCAGGTCCTTGATGAAGGAGACGAGCACGGTGCCGTGGTGCGGAATGCCGGTCGGGAAGGGGGGACCGTCATAGAAGACGACCTCCTCGGTCTGACCGTTGTGCACGGAGCGCTCAAAGACGTCGCTTGCCTTCCAGTCGGCGAGCATATCGCTCTGGATCTTCGGGAGATTCGGGCGTCCCTCGAGCGGCTGATAGCGTTTTGCGGGCATAGTTTCAGCTTCCTTTCTCTGCTTGACATTTTGCGGAATGCATACTGTATCAGTATATCACAAAATGCGGGAAATGTCAATATTTTCACATGCCCGGCGCAAAGGAATCTGCAATGCCTGACAAGGGCGCACGGCATACGGTATCACAGCACCGTTTGCAGAGCACGGGGCGTTTTGCGCGCGGGCACAGAAAAAGGCATCCCCCCTTTTCCGGGAGAATGCCCGTTCGGAATGCGCCTGACAGGACTTGAACCTGCACGTCTTGCGACATTGGAACCTAAATCCAACGTGTCTGCCAGTTTCACCACAGGCGCAGACGGTTTGCGGGGGAGGGAGGGGAGGAGGGAGGAGGTCTGGTGAGAAGTGAGGAGTGAGAAGTGTTGTTCCGTCATTTCTGCGCGGACACTTTCATTCCGCATTCCCGCCGCCTTTTTATTGTACCAACTTTTTGCAATTCTGTCAAGACCCGTGCGGAAAAGGTTGACTTTTTGCGTCGGTTGTGATACAATAACAGGAGTTAGAATTGACAAACAGAGCCAAAGGAGAGCCAAATGGACACACTCAGAGAGATCAAGCCCGGACAGTCTGCGCGTATCGAGGTGCTCGGCGGCGACGGCGCACTCCGGCAGCATTTCCTCGATATGGGACTGATTCCCGGTACGGCGGTCACCGTCGTGAAATATGCCCCGATGGGCGACCCGGTCGAGCTGCGGCTGCACGGCTACGAGCTCACGCTCCGTCTCGACGACGCCGCGCAGATCGAGGTCACGCCGATCGGCGAGGCGCAGAAGCCCGCGGCAAAGAAAAACCCGCGCCGCAAGACCGAGCACCCCGGTCTCGGCGAGGACGGACGCTTTCACGCCAAGGGCGACGGCGACCCGCTCCCCGAGGGCACCGTGCTGAAATTCGCGCTGGTCGGCAACCAGAACAGCGGCAAGACCACCCTCTTCAACCGGCTGACCGGCTCGAAGCAGCATGTCGGCAACTTCCCCGGCGTCACCGTCGACCGCAAGGACGGCGCGATCAGGGGCTGCCCCGATACCGTCATCACCGATCTGCCCGGCATCTATTCCATGTCGCCCTATACGCGCGAGGAGATCGTCTCGCGCAATTTCGTGCTCGACGAAAAGCCGCACGCGGTCATCAACATCGTCGACGTCACCAACATCGAGCGCAATCTCTATCTGACGATGCAGCTGCTCGAAATGGATATCCCGACGGTCGTCGCGCTCAACATGATGGATGAGCTCAGTGCGAACGGCGGCGGCATCGACGTCAACCGCATGGAGCAGATGCTCGGCGTGCCGGTCGTGCCGATCTCCGCGGCGAAAAACGAGGGCGTCGACGAGCTGGTCGCGCACGCGCTGCACATCGCGCAGAATCAGGAGCGCCCGGTGCCGCAGGATTACTGCGAAAAATCCGAAAACGGCGGCGCGGTGCACCGCTGCATCCACAGCGTCATTCACCTGATCGAGGATCACGCCGAGCGTGCGGGGCTTCCGCTGCGGTTTGCCGCGAGCAAGGTCATCGAGGGCGACCCCCACATCATCCGGAAGCTTGATCTCGACGAAAACGAGCGCGAAGCGATCGAACACCTTGTGCTGCAGATGGAGCGCGAGCGCGGGCTCGACCGCAACGCCGCGATCGCGGACATGCGCTTTTCGTACATCATGCGCGTGTGCAGCGAGGCGGTGACCAAGCCGACCGAGAGCCGCGAGCATATCCGGTCGCGCCGCATCGACAGGGTGTTGACCGGCAAATACACCGCCATTCCGATGTTTATTCTGATCATGGCGGCGGTGTTCCTCCTGACCTTCAATGTGATCGGCGCCTTTCTGCAGGGGCTCTGTGAGGCGGGCATCGACGCGCTGACCGCATGGACAGACAGCGCCCTGACCGCCGCGGACACGAATCCCGTCATACACAGCCTGATCATCGACGGCATCTTCGCGGGCGTGGGCAGTGTGCTGAGCTTCCTGCCGATCATCGTGACGCTGTTCTTCTTCCTCTCGATGCTCGAGGACAGCGGCTATATCGCGCGTGTCGCGTTCTTCATGGATAAGCTGCTGCGCAGGATCGGGCTCTCGGGGCGGAGCATCGTGCCGCTGCTGATCGGCTTCGGCTGCTCGGTGCCCGCGGTCATGGCAACGCGCACGCTGCCAAGCAACCGCGACCGCAAAATGACGATTTTGCTGACGCCCTTCATGAGCTGCACGGCAAAGCTGCCGATCTATGCGTTTTTCGTCAGTGCGTTCTTCCCGGGACGCGGCGGGCTGATCATGGTCGGGCTCTATCTGCTCGGCATCGTGACCGGCATTCTCGCGGCGGTGTTCTATAAGGGGACGCTCTTCAAGGGCGAGGCAGTGCCCTTTGTGATGGAGCTGCCGAATTACCGTCTGCCGGGTCTGCGCAATGTCGCGCAGCTGCTCTGGGAGAAGGCAAAGGACTTTCTGCAGCGGGCGTTCTCGGTCATTCTGATCGCGACGGTCGCGGTGTGGTTTTTGCAGCGCTTCGATCTGCATCTGCACATGGTCGAGGATGCGGAGCAGAGCATTCTGGCGGCTGCCGCGGGGCTGTTCGCACCGATCATGCGCCCGGTCGGGCTCGGCGACTGGCGGATTCTGGTCGCGCTCGTCAGCGGCTTCATGGCAAAGGAGAGCGTCGTTTCCACGCTGGAGATCCTCTACAGCGGCGGCGTGACCGCGTCGATGACCGCGCTTTCGGCAGCGTGCCTGCTGGTGTTCTCGCTGCTCTATACGCCCTGCGTCGCGGCGATCGCGGCGGTGAAGCGCGAGCTCGGCACAAAATGGGCAGCGGCGGTCGCTGTCTGGCAGTGTGCGGTCGCATGGATCGCGGCGCTGCTGGTGCATCTGATCGGACTGCTCACAGGAGGGATGTAGCATGAGCGCTGTGGATATTGTGCTGCTGGTGCTGATCGCCGCGGCGGTCATCGGGGCAGTCGTCCTGACGGTGCGCCGCAGAAAGCACGGCTGCGGCTGCGGCTGCGGCTGTTCCGGCTGCGACGGATGCAAAAAAGCAGGAAAATGAGAAGTGAGAAATGACGAGTCAGCAGTTAGAAGTGATGAGTGAGCAGTTGTTCCGTCAGCGGTTCCTTCACGCGAAAATGTGCCGCCGTCTGCGATATGTGCAGGCGGCGGCTCAGTTTGTTGATAAATGATTATCTGATGTATTTGCGAGGTAGAAGTTAGAAGGCAGAAGTTAGGAGGTAGAAGGTAGGAGGCAGAAGCTGTGGTATTGCACATTTGCAGGCAGGCATCGCCCCCAAACCCCGGTGCGCCTCCGATTCAGCACAAGAAGCGACAGGAACAACGCCGCACTTCTCATTTCTCCTCCTGCGGTTCACGGTCCGCCGGCATAGCCGTCTGCTTCGCGGATCAGCAGCCCGAAGGTGCCGTCGCCGCAGTTCACGGCAATGACCGGCGACGCCTGCTGAAAATAGATGCGGTCAAAGGTCATGTGCTTCTCCACCTGCTGCCGGATCCAGTCCATTTCACGCTTGGTGATGCCGACATAGGTCACGAACAGGATGCGCTTGTCGATCTCCGCGGGGTTCCGCAGCACCGAGTCGATATAGTGCTTCCATGCGCGCTCCCGTGCACCGAAATACACCTTGCCGACGCCCATTTTACCGTGCCGCAGCGACAGGACCGGTCTTGCCATCAGCGATTTCGTCACGCGGGCGACCCGGCTGCTGACCTGCTCGCAGCGCGCCAGAAAATCAAGGCTGTCGACCACAAAGCTCGTGTGGATTTTCGGCTTGATCTTCTCCAGATGCGCCTTGATCTCGTCCGGGCTCCTGCCCTCCTCCGCCAGCCGGCACGCCTCGATCACCATGAGACCCTGCCCGCTGGAGAGATGCCCCGAATCAATGACCGTCACATTGTTGAATGCCTTTGCAGCCTCCATTGCGACCGGACAGCCGCTGTTTGCAAGGTCGCCGGAGATCGAGACGTGGATGATATTGTTCGCAGTGGTGAGCTGCTTGGCAAAGAATGCCTCGACAGTCTCCACAGAGGGGACGCGCGTGACGACCTTCCGCGAGAGGTCCTGCATGTAATCGAGCAGACCCCTTGTCTCGATCTCGATGCCGTCCATGAAGCTGCCCTCTGCCGTGCGCACCAGATGCGGCAGCACCGCGATCCCGTATCGCTCGATGATCTCCTGCGGCAGATCGGCGACGCTCTCGGTCGTGATGGCGACCGTCTTCTTGCGCTGCTCACGCTTCATCCACGAGATCGTCTCCTGCAGAATCTCCTCGCCGCTCCCGCGCACGACAGTCAGGTCACGCGGCAGCAGCCGGTAGAGCTCCTTTTCGATCACATCGCCGGTGATCGGCTTGGTCAGGTAGCCGTCAAAGCCCTCTTTTTCGTAGAGGATGCGGTTTTCGCTGCCCGCATTTGCCGTCAGCGCGACGATCTTGGACTCCTTGCAGCGCCCGCCGATCTGCGAACGGATCGCACGCAGGCACTCGATGCCGTCCATGTGCGGCATCAGGTGATCCATGAAGATCACATGATAATACTGATTCAGAGTGCGCTTCAGCGCCTCCTCGCCGCTCGGCACGGTGTCGACCTGCACCTTGGTGTCGCGGAGGAGCTTGGAGACGACCAGCAGATTCGGCGCGTTGTCGTCCACGACCAGCACCTTTGCCTCGGGCGCCTCAAACCCGGAGAAATGCGTCTGCCGCTTGAACGCGGTCTGCCCGCTGTCGATGGTGATCTCGCCGATATGCTGCGTGCCGACCGCCTTCTGCGGAATCTCAATGATGAAGGTCGAGCCCTTGGTGTAGATGCTGTTGACGGTGATCCGCCCGCCCATGAGGTCGACGAACTGCTGCACGATGGAGAGCCCGAGCCCGGTGCCCTCGATATGCCGGTTCTGCTGCTCGTCCACGCGCTTGAACGCCGTGAACAGATAGGGGATATTCTCCTTCTTGATGCCGATGCCGGTGTCGCTGACCGAATAGATCACGTTGAGCAGACCGTTTTCGGTCTCGCCGGGCTGGATCGACAGCGACACGGAGCCCTCGTTGGTGTATTTGATCGCGTTGTTCAGCACATTGATGAGAATCTGCTTGATGCGGATCTCGTCGCCGAGCAGCTCAGCGGGCAGGTCCGACGAGACATTGACCTGAAAATCGAGCTGCTTTTCCTTCGCCCGGATCCACAGCATCCCGACGATCTCGGAGAGCATGTCGCCCGGATGATAGACCGTCGGTGTGAGCTTCATCTGACCGGAGGCGAACTTCGACATGTCGAGAATATCATTGATGAGATGCAGCAGCATTTTGCTCGCGGACTGGATATTCGCCGCATCCTCCGCGACCTCTTCGGAGATGTTCTCGCGCAGGATCATTTCGTTCAGCGCGATGATCGTGTTGATCGGCGTGCGGATCTCATGGCTCATGCTCGAGAAAAAGTGATTCTGCGCCTCGCTGAGCGCCTCGATCTCCTTCTGCTGTGCGCGGGAATGTGCCATCTCCCGCTGGAAGAACGCATTGCGGAACCCGATCATGATGCTCATGGAGGCAGCGATCAGAAGCAGCGCCAGCAATGAGAAGGTGTGTGCCCACAAAGAGGTATTCGAGGTAATCAGCGCGGGATACTGCAGCGAAATATACCAGCATCCGATCGCTTCGGCAAGCTCCAGCAGCAGAACCGCATATTTGACCTTGCCGTCCAGACAAATATTGAGGAAGAAGAATCCGAACAGGAACCAGAGCGGCGCTTCGCCGTTCAGACCGCCGCTGAAGAAAAACAACACCGGCGCATAGATCAGGCTGATATCTGCCGAAACGATAATTGCGCCCAGACGGACACGGTCCGCACGGATGCAAAGCATGGTGACAACGGTCAGTACCAGCATGGCAGCCGCCGGAATCAGAATGCTGCGCAGATTTGTGCCGGAGAACAGATGGACAACCAGCGTGATGCAGCAGGACAGCAGCATGACCGCAGACATCAGCACAAACAGCCTGTCGCGCAGATCGCGGTGATCGTTCAGCACATAATCCATGATTTTACGGCTTTTCACTTGCATCCTCCTCTCCGTCCTCCGGTGCAAATTCGATGACGGTGTCATCCGCGTCCCCGCCGCCGTCCGGTGCAGATTCCGTCACACCGTCCTCCGCACCGGCAGGTTCAAATTCAGTTACTGCGTCATCGGCTTCCGATCCGGTTGCTGTCTCATCAGGTGCAAATTCGGTCACCCCGTCTTCCTGTGCAGGCTCCGGTTCGCCGAGAAATGCAGCGAGCTTCGACGTCAGCAACCGGCAGGCATCGGCGAGCGCGCCGTGCTTTTCCGCGATCAGTGCGGAATCCTCCGCCTTCGCGGCAAATTCCATTTCCTTCGCCTGCTCCGAGAGCGCGTCGGCGCCGATCAGCTTCAGCGTGTTTTTCAGTGCGTGCACAATGATCTCGTAGTTGACAAGGTCGTTTTCCCTGAGAAATGCATCCATATTTTCGAGCTTTTCCGCGGTCTCGCCGATGAACTGCCGCAGCAGCATCACATAGAAATCCGGGTCGTCCGCGCAGTAGGTCAGTGCCGATGCGGTATCCAGACCGCATGCAGCTGCCCGCCGGATGAGCGCGGCGCTGTCCTCCTCCGCCGGCGGCGTCACTGTCTGCTGCGGCTGCTCTGCCGGAATTGCGGCGGAGGAGACAGGCAGCACGCGCCGCAGCACGCGCTCCAGCTCGACCAGCTCGATCGGCTTGCTGACAAAGCCGTCGAAGCCGCTCGCAAGGAAGGTCTCTCTCGCCGTGCTGACGGCATTTGCAGTGAGCGCGACGACCGGGACATCGCTCCGGCACTTGAGATTCCCCGCACGGATGCGCTTCATCGTCTCGATGCCGTCCATGCCGGGCATCATGTGGTCCATGAAGACGATGTCGAATTCACGGTCGCGGCAGAGCTCCAGTGCCTCCGCGCCGGAATTCGCCGACGTGACCGTGATGCCGTAGCGCCGCAGGATATTCTGTGCGACGGTCAGGTTCATCGGCTCGTCGTCGACCGCCAGCGCACGCACGCCGTCGAAGCGGAGCACCTCGTCCGTGACCGGCTCGGATTCGTCCGCATTGAGCACGGCAGCCACCGGGAAGCAGTAGAACGGCTTTTCCATGATCCGTGCCCGGGAATCCGCAGGCAGCACGAAATCCTGATTCGCGACCACGACCACGACCATCTGCGCCGCCGCCTTCTCGATCATCGCCTGTGCCGTCTCATATTCCTCCTCGCTGACGAACAGATGCGTCAGCCGCACGGACTGCAGCAGCTTTTCGAGGTTTGCGGCATTGTCCACGCGGTGCATCTGGATGCCGAAGCCCTTGACGATGTTGTGGATCATCATGTTGTAATATTCGCGGACATTGGGGTCAGCGTATTTGTCGAGATGCAGGAACGCGCCGAGGCAGAGCTTCTCCGGCGCCTTGAGCGACATGCAGCTCGCGGGCGCAATGACCTTCTGCGGCAGACTGACGCTGACCGTCGTGCCGACATCGGGCTCGCTGCTGATCGTCACAAAGCCGCCCAGCGCCGTGGTGAAGCCGCGCACGATCGTCATGCCGAGCCCGAGCCCGCCGCCCTTCCGCGTTCTGCCGGAATCCACCTGATAATAGCGCTCAAAGACGCGCTCGGTCTCCTCCTCGGTCATGCCGATGCCCGTGTCCGTCACGCGGATGACCAGATTGACGCCGTAGCTCTCCGGGATCGCATAGAGCCGGACGTAAACGCCGCCCTCCTGCGTGTATTTCAGCCCGTTCATAATGAGGTGCCGCAGAATCTTCCGCAGCTTGCCGATATCGCTGTTCATCACCGAGGGGATCGCCGGGTCGACGTCAATGACGAGCTCGAGCTCCTTCGGCTTATAGGGGCGGATCTCCGCGACGAGATCGTTGAGCACCGAGGAGAGCATGTAGTCCTCGTAGTTGTTCGTCAGCCTGCCGCGGTCGATCTCCGTGAAATCGAGGATATCGCCGATCTGCTCGGCGACCCTTCTGCCCGCCTTGCGCACGGAATCGAGATTTTCGAGCCGCTCGGGGTCCTCCTCCGCATCAATGCAGATGCCGGTCAGCCCGATGATCGCATTGATCGGCGTGCGCGTCTCGTGCGAGACATTCGCGAGAAAATCGTTCAGCCGCTCCGTTGCGTCGGTCAGCTTTTCGATCTCGCCGTGTGATGCCTCGACCGTCGCGAGCCAGCGGTCGATGGTCGTGCGCGACACCACGCTGATCGTCGTGATCGCCGCAAAGTGCAGCACCGCCCGCGAAATGATCAGGCTGTCAAACTGCTCGCCGCTGCGGTACATCGCAAACAGCCCGTACCCGAGCGTGACGTAGTAGACAAGCTGCAGCACGGTGATCAGCGATTTCATGCACGCCATGGTGCAGAGGGTCAGCACCACCGCCATCACTGCGACCGTATCGAAGACGCTTGTGGGGTGGCAGCCGTGGAACAGCACCGCAAACATGATGAACGCCGCGCAGAACCAGATCCGTGCGGTCGCGGTGAAGCGCTGCTGCAGATGCAGGACCCACGAGAGGATCAGCCCGGTGACAATGGGGAGCAGCGCCCATGTTTCCCAGCCCATCAGGAAGGTCTCGCCGGCCAGCAGCCCGGTGAAGACCGTAAAGCAGATCAGAATGGTGAGCTGCGAGACCTGAAACAGATCATTTTTTTCAATTCGCTTCATAGGCTTTCCCTCAATCCTTCCTGCCGCCGCGGCAGCTTCGCCGCAGCTCCGCAAGCTCTGTCAGACGTCTGACGCGGTGCACCAGCAGACGGCGGTCGACCGGCTTTTCCAGCAGCTCCTCCGCACCGAGCTCCAGCGCCCCGGCGGCTGCACTGCCGCGCGCGTCGTCCGTCAGCACGAGCACCGGCGCCGTGCCGGAGCAGAGCTGTCTGCAAAGCGCGAGCCCGTCCGTGTCCGGCAGTGTGAGGTCGAGCACGGTCAGGTCGACAGTATTGTCCGCGAGATATTTCTGCAGCGCCCTGCCGGTCTTCACCGCCGCGACACGGAAGCCCGCGCCGCTCAGTGCCGTGCCGATCTCCCGCAGCACTGCATCATCGCTCTCTGCAACGGCGATCCGCATTTCGGATGCCTTTCGCAGCGGGCGGGAGGGCATGCTGACAAATTCCGTCTCATAGCTGACGCAGAGCCCGCCGCTGCCGTTCTGCTCCCATCTGCGCATGATATTGCCGATCACGATGCTGATATCGCTCTCGCGGATATCGGTCAGCAGCACAAAATACTGATTGAACCGGCTGCGCATCAGAATGTCGGTCTTGCGCAGCGATTCGCGGATGTGATCGCCGAAGGACGCGCATTCCTCCGTATAGACCTGCTCAGTGCTGCCCTCCGCGGGCGTCAGCGTGAACAGCACCTTATAGATGCACCGCTGATTGCGGATCATATAGCGCATGATGTAGCGGTAGACATAGGAGAAGGCTTCGCGCTCGAGCTGCAGCGCCACATTCGGGATCGAACGCTCGCCGAGGATCTCCGAAATGCGCTCGATGCTGTTTCCTGCAGATTCGGGCGCCTGCCCGGAATCACCGTGAGAAAACGCGCAGCCGTGCTTTCCGTTCTTTTTGACCGTGTAGAGCGCCTGATCTGCCATGCGGAAGAGTGTCTCGTAGTCGTCGCCCTGCCGCGGCACAAACACCGCACCCACAGAGGCGCCGAGCGGGATATCCATATCGTCGCCCATGAGCTCCTTTGCCTTTGTGACAAGGTCCGCGTTGATTTTTGCGGTCAGCGCTGTGATAACCTCCTCGCGCTGCACGCCGCCCGCAAAGACGATGAACTCATCGCCGCCGATCCGCCCGAACCTGCTGTTTTTCGGCGCCGCGCCGCGCAGGATCGCCGCGAAGCAGATCAGCACATTGTCGCCTGTTTTGTGCCCGTAGAGATCGTTGACCAGCTTGAACGAATCCAGATCGATCATGAGCAGCGCGCCGATATCGGAGGCGCAGCACCCGGCGATCGCACGCGCCGAGGCAGCCTTGTTCAGGAAGCCGGTCAGCTTGTCGGTATCCGCCTCGGTGCGCAGCGAGCTCAGGCGCTGCTCCTTCGAGACAATATTGTGCACGCGCCGCAGCAGAATTTCCGGGTTAAAGGGCTTGCGGATGTAATCGGAGACGCCCGCCTCAAAGCCGAGCTTCTCCGTGGCGGCGGTGTCATCGGCGGTCAGAAAGATCACCGGAATCTCATGAAAGCCGCATTCCTGCTCCATCCGGCGCAGGCGCTTCAGCGTCTCAAAGCCGTCCATCTGAGGCATCATGATATCGAGCAGGATCAGGTCGGGCAGCTCCTGAGGCGCAATGTGATCCAGCAGCGCCTGACCGGAGCGCAGCGCCGTCACCTGCATGCCGTTTTTGTTCAGAATATGCTCAGCGACCTGAAGGTTTGCAGCATCGTCATCTACAACAAAAATGCGGATCATCGTGATTCAGCCTCCGTTTCATGCTGTTGTGTGCGTGCGGAAGATTTTTGTTCAGAGGTATAGATATCTATATTATACCATAGAGAAAGCGCGATTTCAACACTTTTTGATAATTTGGCATAGAATTTGTGTATCCTATTGTATTTTTCTGAAAAATATGCTATAATATAATTGGTGTATCCCGTGCACTGCGCCGCATGATAAAACAGAAAGGATGATTATTTATGAAAATCGCCCTCAAACGCTCCTCCCCGACCTTCTGGCTCTTCTACTTCATGATCCACTTCTCCTTTTTGCTGGTCGTCCTGTTTTTTGTCCGCATTCTCTGGTTCCGCCTCATCCATGAGACCTATCGGCTCGATTTCGGTGAAATTGCCTTTGAATCGGTGTTCTATGCCTTTTTCATCACGCTGATCAAATGGATCCGCTATGTGATCGGGAAAAAGCGCTATGAGAAAAATCCCGTCGACCGCCGGAAAAACAATCTGTTCCGCGAGTGAAGCGGTCATGCATCATACAGCGAACCGCCGTCTGCAGGGAGAGCAGGCGGCGGTTTTTGTCTGCCGGTCGGGCGCACGCTGCCGGAGTGCTGCCCCGCCTTGCATCCGGCGGGGACCCTTTTTCTGCAAACATCTGCGGTTTTGATATGTTTTCTTCATTTTTGCAGTTGTACAAAAATAATGTGAATGGTAACATAATGATGGGGATATATACCAAATCATCCCGCACTATTAACAAATACACACGGAAAAGGGGAATTCACATGAGAAAAAAGGGGCGTATGATCTCCGTTCTGGCGGCAGGTGCCGTGTCCTTTGCGGCATTGGGCAGCATTTCCGCCGAAGCCGCATCGTTCGATGCGTTTGAACGGATCGAGGCAGAGGACTACACCGCGATGGAGGGCATTGAGATCGAAACGCTGGACAGCGGCGGCAAGGATGTCGGCTATATCCAGAACGGCGATTACATCGTTTTCAGCGATGTCGACTTCGGCGACGGCGCGAAGAGCGTGTCCGCAAGGGTCGGCTCTCCCGACGGCGGCTGCAAGGCAGAATTCTGGATCGACTCGCTGACCGGCACACAGATCGGCTTTGTTGCCGTCCCGAGCACCGGCGCCTTCCAGACCTTCAAGGATGTGTCCGCCAATGTCAGCGGCGCGGTCGGGCAGCACGACCTCTACATCAAGTTCACCGGCGGCAGCAGCTATCTGATGAACATTGACAGCTTCGTCTTCAGCAAGCAGAAGGCATCGGGCGACATGTCCGCCTATATCAAGCTCGGCGATCTCGACGGCGACGGCTGCATCACCGGCGGCGACCTGTCGCTTGCCAAGAAGGGCGCGATCAAGGGCTTCTCCGACAAGAAGGTGCAGAAGGCGGCAGACGTCGATTTCAGCGGAACGGTCGACAGGGCGGATATTGAATGGTTCGTGAAGTATCTGACCGCACAGACAAAGGAATTCCCGGAGCGCGTGACCCCGCCGAAGGGCGAGCTGCGCACCATTTCGGAGTATACCCCGGTCGTTGAGGAGCAGATGATCATGATGGAGCCGAATGACTCGCACAGCCTGCACGCGGGCGTTCCGGACCGTACCATCACAAAGGAGACCTACTTCTCCAAAAAGGCGAACAAGCAAAAGCCCTACAACATCATGCTGCCCGCCGACTACGACGAGAGTCAGGAGTATCCGGTGCTGTATATCCTGCACGGCTTCTTCGAGAACGAGGACCGCATGATCAAGACCGGCAACAATCCGCCGATCCGCACCAAGGAGATCATCTGCAACGCGATCGCGGCGGGCGAGGCGGAGGAAATGATCGTGGTCGTGCCGTGGGTATTCACGCACCCGACCAAGCAGGATGCGACCAGTTTTCAGGATTATGAATCCAGCGTCGGCTACGACAACTTCGTCGATGACATTGTGGACAGCCTGATGCCGCATATCGAGAGCAAATACAGCGTTGCGACCGGCAGGGAGAACACGGCGGTCACGGGCTTCTCCATGGGCGGCAGAGAGTCGCTCCGCATCGGCATGAAGTACGCGGATCATTTCGCCTACGTCGGCGCGATCTGCCCGGCACCGGGCGTCGAGGGTCCGTGGAGCTGGGGCAGCGAGGAGGCTGCACCCTCGCTGATCATGCTGACCGGCGGCACCAACGACGACGTGGTCGGTCTGAATACGCCGCAGGGCTATCACGACAATTTTGTCAAGGCGGGTACGCCGCATGTCTGGCATGTCGTGCAGGGCGGCTACCACGGCGACAACTGCATCACCGCGCACATCTATAATTTCGTGCGCGCGATCTTCAAGGCATAATCGATCCTGAGCGCCGGAGTGTCATGCTCCGGCGCTCAGCTCTGCCCGCGGTATGCGCTGGGGGATGCGGCGTTTGCTGCGCAGAAACTCTGTATTTTTTGCGAAATTGTCGACACTTTTTGCGAAACTGCCGGTTTTTCGCTTGACATGCACGCCGCCTTATGGTACATTAAAAATGTGCAAAGGTGCAAAATGGGGAATAGTATCTTGCACGAAATACAGGCACTATCTATAGAAAAACGGAGGGGTACTCATGAAAAAGCAAAGGCTATTCGGACTTATGACCGCATGCGTGATGAGCCTCACGGCATTCCCGCTGAGCGCATCTGCGGCAAGCGTGGGAGACGTGCTCCAGGTCAACCCGGGACACCAGCAGGAGCAGGCAGCCGACTTGAACGGCTACAGCTACGAGATCTGGCAGGACACGACCGGCGGCAACGGCTCCATGACACTCGGCGAGGGCGGCAATTTCAGCACGGAGTGGAACTGTCAGGTCTCGCGCGGCAACTTCCTCGCACGCCGCGGCAGACGCTTTGACTGCACCAAGACCTACGACCAGTACGGCACGATCACCTGCGAATACGACTGCGAATGGTCGGCGAGCAATTCGGGCAATTCGCGCGTCTGCGTCTACGGCTGGACGACCGACGATTCGCACAACGAGCTCGTCGAATACTACATCGTCGAGGACTGGGCAAACTGGTATCCGCCGGACAACGGCAACTCGCAGCCGCTCAAGACCGTCACGATCGACGACGCACAGTATAAGATCTACACGGCGACGCGCACCAATGAGCCGTCGATCTTCGGCACCAAGACCTTCCAGCAGTATTTCAGCGTCCGCTCGACGCCGCGGCATTCCGGCAAGATCAGCGTTTCCGAGCATTTCAAGGCCTGGGAATCCTGCAATCTGAAGCTCCAGAAGCTCTACGAGGTCGCACTGAACATCGAGGGCTGGGAGAGCAGCGGCAAGGCAAACGTCACCAAGAACATCGTGACGGTCGGCGATTCGAACCCGGACCCGAATCAGGATGACCCGAATCAGGATGACCCGAATCAGGACAATCCGCAGCAGACCGACCCGCAGACGCCTGCCGGCGATCTGACGACGATCGCTTCGCACCAGAACAACGACTACACCTATGACGAGAACGGCGACAAATTCAAGGACTACATGGGCAAATTCTTCCGCCTCGGCACCTGCATCAGCGGCAACACGGTCAACGATGGAAATGCCACAAGATTCATCCTCGAAAACTTCAACTCGATCACCTGCGAAAACGAGATGAAGCCCGACTACATCTGCGACAAGAGCAGATCCTACGGCGACAACATCGGCATCAACCTCTCGCGCGCAGACAGCATTCTGAAGTTTGCAGAGAAGAACGGGCTCGGCGTGCGCGGTCATACCTTCGTGTGGTATTCCCAGACGCCCGGCTGGATCTTCAGGGAGAACTTTAACGACAACGGCGCATTTGTCTCGAAGGAACGCATGAACGCACGTCTCGAGAGCATGATCAAGAACACCTTTGATGAGATCAAGAAGAACTACCCGAATCTGAAGCTCTACGCCTATGACGTCTGCAACGAGCTCTTCCAGAACGACGGCGGCGGCTTCCGCGGCGACGGCAAGGAATTCTCGAACTGGTGGAGCGTCTATCACAGCGACGAATTCGTTGTCAACGCATTCAAGTATGCGAGACAGTATGCTCCGGAGGGCTGCAAACTCTACATGAACGACTACAACGAGTATTTCGTTGCGAAGTGCGATGACCTCTACAACATGGCGAAGAAGATCCTCGCTGAGGGCAACTACATCGACGGCATCGGCATGCAGTCGCACATGCACTACTGCGATTTCGGCTTCTCCGGCAGCGCAACGGTCTCGAAGGACTCGAAGTTCATGCCGTACGCAGACGCGATCGACAAATTCAACAGCCTCGGTCTGGATGTCCAGATCACCGAGCTCGACGTGACCACCTGCTCCAAGCAGGAAGGCAAGGACCTCTTCGTCGACATTTTCAAGGTCGCGATGGAGCGCTCGAAGAGCATCTCCAGCCTGACGCTCTGGGGTCACTGCGATGCAGCAAGCTGGCGCCGTTCCTATACGGAGGACGACGGCAAGGGCACGCAGGGCGGCGATCCGCTCCCCTTCGATTCCAGCTGCAGAGCCAAGGATTTCTACTATGACATCGCGGCACTGCGCAACACCGTGCAGGTCATTGAGCCCGGGGAGCCCACACCTGAAGTGACGCTGCTCGGCGACGTGGACTGCAGCGGCTCCGTCGACATCGCGGATGCGATCGTGCTTGCGCGGTACAATGCCGAGGACAAAGACGTTACAGTCTCGGCGCAGGGCAAGGCAAACGCCGATACCTGTGCGGACGGCGACATCAATCAGGACGACCTGACCTATCTGCTCGAGTTCCTCGCAGGACTCAGAGACCTCTGACAGAAAACCGGATTCCCTCCGGTCCCCCCCACAGCAGCCGCCCGCCGGTATCCTTCCCGGCGGGCGGTCGTTTTGTATGCGCGCGGTCCTGTCCCGCATATCATGACCGACAAGATGCCCGCACCGGCATCCGACCGGTGCGGGGGCGGAGGCAAAGCCCCCAATATAATCCGTCGGAGACACCTGATTCAGCGATCCCCCAGCGAAGCGCTATTCTTCCTCGAGGAAGCGGACCGCCCACTGCAGCTCGTAATCCTCTTTCCCGCTGAACATCCGCATTGCCGCTTCCCGGTCGAAGGGAATGCGCACCTCGACGGGGTTGCGGCTGACGCGGTCTGCGCGGGTGTCGATGTTCGGTTCCTGCACTTCGTTCAGAACCAGTTCAAAGGGATAGCTCACCTGCACGGTCCCGCCCGACAGCATGCTGCCGCCGCCGATGCCCTGATCGATGCCGCAGGGGTCGGTGATGCCTGCCAGCGTGACATTCGGCAGGCGCGAGAGATAGAGCGCGGCGGCATCGCCTGCGCTGCAGCACCGGAAGTTCGTCAGCGCGACGACCGGCAGCCCGGCAAATTCGCCGGTGCCGCGGATGATGAAATCCGCCGTGCTGCGGCAGGTGCCGTTTTTGCGGATGCCGAGCCCCTGTGCATACCAGTCCTGATCGGTCAGCAGCTCGCAGAGCCCTCTGCCGATCTCGTCGAAGCCGCCGGTGTTGTTCCGCAGGTCGATCACCAGATATTCCATGCCCTGCGCCTGCAGATCAAGCAGCTTTTCGCGGAACATCGCCTGAACCTCCGGCTGCGCGCCGGTCAGCTCGGCTCTGACATGCTGCAGGCTCACCAGACTGTCGCTGTAGGTCATCTCCTGCAGTCTGAGATACCCGCATTTGCCGTCCAGCATGTACGCGGAGAAATTCTGCGCCCGGTAAGCCTGCCGTTCCTCGTCAGTCGTTGTCTGAGGTCTGTGCCGGAACAGGGCGAGCGCTTCGTTCTGCGTGTGCCGCTGCCCCAGATCGCGCAGCGTGACGGTCTGTTCTGTGCCCGCCGCATCGAGAAAGGAGACCTCGACGGTATCGCCGCCCGTGCCGGAGAGATAGATCGCCGCGACGCGGTCGGCATTCGCCTTGACCGGAAAGCCGCGGTCTGCGACGTCCTCTTCGGCAGCCTGCTGCACGGGCTTGCCGTTCCATTCCGTGATGACCGTGCCGTCGGAGATGCCGAGGCGCTGAACCGCTTCGGTCGTGCAGACGGCAATGACCTCGCCGCTGTCGAGCCCGATCATCGCAAGCCCGTATTCATGCGCCTTCGGGATGATATCGGATGCGACTGTGCCCGCGCCCATGCCGCCCGCGACGGAAATATGCGCGTCGTGCAGCTCATAGCAGAACAGCAGCACGATCTCGTAAAACGCCGTGGGATTCTGCGCGTGCTCTGCCTGCTCCACCGCGGGCATATATTTTGCCTCCAGCGCTGCGAAATCGACCTCCTTCCACTCCTTGAGCACATAGGTGCGGTCGAGGTCCTGCACCATGCTGTGAAAGGATTCGGTATAGCTTTCGCGCATGTGGTTGAAGCGGTTCGGGGAGATCGTGAAAAACACGAGCCCGCACAGCACAGAGAGGCTCCCGGTCAGCACGGCTGCGATGCGGTAGCCGGTCTTCCGTTTTGCAAAGGGCACCGGCACGAGCGCGAGCACGGCAATCAGATACATCGGGATAAACCACGGCAGCGTCAGCAGGTCTCTGCCGACACAGACCCACTCGTGCAGCGCGCAGATCAGCAGCGGGAGCAGGCAGAGCAGCCGCCAGAGCCGGAGCTTCCCGGGCGTGTCCTTCCAACGGTGATGCAGCACGGCGAGCAAAAGCAGCACCAGCAGAACCGCCCCGCACCAGAGCCAGTGGGTTTTGTTCGCAGCTGCCAGTAAATGCACCAGTACACCGAAGAATACCTTCATTCAGCAAGCCTCCTTTGTCAGTTGTGTTCCTTCGCATTATATCATATTGCGACGGGAAACGCAACGGGTCCGCCACATTTCATGCAGACGCGCATTGACGAACGCCGCATTCGGGTGTATAATGAAAGCGGCGGCGGAATGCTCCGCTGTCATACGCTCCGGCATGCACATATCATATGCTATCACTGTCAGGGAGGTCACACAGATGAATGTTCTGATTCTCAACGGAAGCCCGCACCCGAACGGCAACACTGCGATCGCAGTCAGCGAGCTGGTCAGAGCCTTTGACGCGGAGGGCGTCAGCACGGAGGTCGTCCGGGTCGGCAGTCAGGATATCCGCGGCTGCATCGCGTGCAGGCGGTGCGCGGAGCTGGGCAGATGCGCCTTTGACGACGCGGTCAATGCGATCGCGCCGAAATTTGAAGCGGCAGACGGTCTGATCGCCGCCACACCGGTCTACTACGCCTCGGCAAATGCCACGCTGATCGCATGTCTGGACCGGCTCTTCTACAGCACGCATTTCGACAAGACCATGAAGGTCGGCGCGAGTGTCGCGGTCGCGCGGCGCGGCGGCTGCTCCGCGACCTTCGACGGGCTCAACAAGTATTTCACGATCTGCGGGATGCCGGTCGTCTCGAGCCAATACTGGAACAGCGTGCACGGCAGGGAGCCGGGAGACGCCGCAAGGGACGCAGAGGGATTGCAGACCATGCGCGTGCTGGCGCGGAATATGAGCTTTCTGATGAAGTCGATCGCGCTCGGAAAGGCACAGTACGGTCTGCCGGAGAAGGAGCCGTGGCAGCCGACAAATTTCATCCGCAGTGAGCCGGATTGAATCGGGGGGAGGTCTGTTATGGCACTGTTTCGCAGACGCAAGCCGGAGATCCAGCCGATCCCGGAACCGTTCTCGGCGGAGGATATCCGCGTGGAATCGAGCATCTGCACCGGAGAGAAAACCGTCGGCTTCTATGACCGCGGGTCGCATAAGCTGCGGTTTGCGGAGCTTGTGCGCTCCGAGCAGGATGTGCTGGATTTTTTTGCACGCTATGGGCTCACGCCGGACCCGGAGACCCTGCGCCGTCTGATGTCAGACTGAGCAGAATGACAAGTGAGAAATGAGCAGTGAGGAGTGAGCAGTGAGGAGTGAGCAGTGAAGGTTTGAACCACTCCTAACTCCTCACTGCTAACTGCTAACTCGACTTCCTCCCTCCTCCCTTCTCCCTCCTCCCTCCTGCTTTCCCCTCAGCCCCGCATGTAACTGTACATCAAACCGAAAGGAGCCGGAATCATGCTGGATTTTATCGAGATCAACACACACAGCAGCATCCGCATCGCCCTCAGTCAGGTCATCTATATCGACCCGTTCCGGATCGGCAGTGCACCGCACGACGCCGATCTCATCCTCATCACGCACAGCCATTATGACCATCTGTCGCCCGAGGACATCGGCAGGGTCATGAAGCCGGAGACCCTGCTCGTCTGCCCGGAATCGGTGACGGAGGCGGATGCGCTCGCACCGGCGGTGCAGAAGGTCGGCGCCGCGGAGCAGTTTCAGGTGAACGGCATCGCAATGGAAACTGTCCCGGCGTATAACAGGCTCAAGCCCTTTCACCCGCGGTCCAAGGGCTGGGTCGGCTATATCATCAGCACCGCAGAGCACGGGCGCATCTACATCGCTGGCGACACCGACCTGACCGACGAGAACAGCCGCGTGCAGTGCCGCATTGCAATGCTGCCGATCGGCGGCACGTTCACCGCCGACGCAAAGCAGGCGGCAAAGCTCGCAAACATCATCCGCCCGGAATTCGTGATCCCCGTGCACTACGGCAGCGTCGCCGGAAAGCCCGAGGACGCCGACACCTTTGCGCAGCTCGTTGACCGCGGGATTCAGGTCGTGCGCAAGGTGCAGAAATTCTGAATGCAGCGTGTCCGTACGGACAGCGGGAGCTCCTGCTTCGGGGGCTCCCGCTTTGGCTGTACCGCTCTCCGCGACCGCGCCGTATGAGCTCTGCGGAACAGGACCCTCCTGCCGTGCATGCACGGATTTGGAACAATTTGTACAAAATGTTTGATATATATAGGATACTCTTCACCAAAAACGCTTGACAATATTTGGCTTTTATAGTATAATAAAACCATTCGGCAAAGGATCAGTGCCCTTGTTCGTCTGTCCTCAGGGGAACGGAGCTGTGAGCGCAAAAAGCTGAAAGAATCACGCCGGAGGTGGAAACAGATGCAGGGGCTTTCAGAGCAGGGTCTCTTTACAGAAATGGATTGCGCGCAGAACCGCGCCTATATTCTGAATCAGCAGCAGAGCTTTTCATTGACAGGCTACCGCGTCCTGCAGTCAAACGAGAAAAACTGCTTTGTGAAATGCGCACGTCTCATGTATAACGGCAAGATCAAGATCGTGTACTTCACGGCGCCCTATGAGACACTGGAGGAGACCGCAGGCAGGCTCACGCCCGATCACTTCATGACCGTTGCGGCAAACCTGCTCGGCGCGGTGCTCGAGGTCATGAACAACGGCTTTCTCAGCTGCACCGATATCGACATTGCCCCGGACCGTATCTATATTGAACCGCAGACACTGACGGTCCGCATCATCTGCCTGCCGCTCAACAGCATGAGCATCCAGCAAAGGCCCGCGGAATTCCTGAGCGGGCTGCGCTCGATGCTGTTTCAGTTCATCCAGTCCTGTCCGCAGCTGGCGGGCAGTCCGCAGGTGTCGGAATGGGCGGGCGCGCTGCTGAACGGCACAGTGACCCTGCAGGAGCTCTGCGGAAGGCTTTCGGGCAGAGGAAACACCGCCCAGCCCGCAGAGCCCGGGAGCGCGCCGGCACAGCCTCCGCTGCATCTCGTCGGGACCGGCTTTCAGATCAGCTTCCGGATCACGCAGCCGGTGTTCCGGCTCGGCAGAAAGGATAACAACGACGGCATCGTGAACTGCTCCAAAGCAGTCAGCCGCGAGCACTGCAAGATCATCTTCCGCGGCGGCAGCTATCTGATCATGGACCTGAACAGCAAATACGGAACATTTGTCAGGCAGACCGAAGCCGACAGCTACGGCGACCGGCTCGCGGCGTTCGAGGAGGTCGCACTGCAGAACGGCAGCTATATCAAGCTGGCAGATGTTGAATTCCGTGCGGAATTCTGAGAGGAGCCGGATATATGGCAAAGCATAAGATCATCATTGCAGAGACAGATCCGGAATATGTGATCCCGCTGGAGCTCAGGTTTCTGGAGGAGCTTCCGTCCGATACCGAGCTTGAGGTCATTACGGAGCCGGAGTATTTCCGCAGCTTTTTTGCGCAGCCGGTGAATGCCGAGATCCTGATCGTCTCGCGCGAGCTCTACAGCCCGGAGCTGAAAAAGCACAGCTTCAAACGCATTTTCGTTCTGACGGAAGCAGACGACGCGCCGGATGAGCCGGACGGCACCGTTCAGAACATCTATAAATACACCAGCCTGCGATACATCTACAGTCAGGTCATGTTTTCCCTGACCGGCGATGCTGAATCCGGCGAGGCGGCTGCGAAGGAGACACAGGTCATCGTCGTGCATTCCGCGATCGGCGGCGCCGGCAAAACCTCCGTTGCGATGGGACTGTGCGGGTGCCTGACGCAGAACTTCCGGAAGGTGCTGTTCATCGACGCGGAGTATGTGCAGGACGCGCATTTCTTCTTCCGTGACGGCAGTGCCGTTCCGACCGAGGTCATTACGAAGGCGAGGCTGCAGGGCGACAATATGTTTCAGCTGATCCGTCCCTACTGCCGGCACGAGATGTTTGACTATCTGCCGCCGTTCCGCGGCTCGCTCAGTGCGATGAATCTGTCCTATTCGTTCTATCTGGACCTGATCCGCAATATCAAGGCGACCAGACAGTATGACGATATCGTGGTTGATACGGACAGCATCTTTGATACGGAAAAGAATGCGCTGCTCTCCGCTGCGAACAGGGTCGTGCTGATCACGATGCAGGATGCGTATTCCGCGATGAAGACTGATGTCCTGCTGAACTGCGCCGACCTGACGGATGACAGCAAGTTCATGTTTGTCTGCAACCGCTTTCAGAGCGACAGGCCCAATGCGCTGCTGGACAGCTCCGGCAGATATATGATCAGCAGCTATATCGGGCAGACCGACATGGGACCGGTGCCGACGGTCGAACGGCTGACCGCTGTCGGGGAGATTCAGAGAATCGCGCTCGACCTGCTTTGAGAAAGGGGACACATGAAAAATACTGCCGTTATGATCCTGCGCATCCATTATAAGGATGAAAACGACGCAGAGAGCCGGGAAGAAGACATTGATATCGAGGTGCCGCTGCACATCACTGCCAATGACCTTGTGACAGCGCTGAACCACGGCTTTCAGCTCGGCATGGACGCAGACAATGCGCCGGACGCCTATCTGCGGACGGAAAATCCAGTGACACTGGTCAAGGGCGGCAAAACGGTCGCAGAATTCGGACTGTATGACGGAACGGTCATCCATGTCACGAAACGGGGAGGCAGCAGTGGAGAAAAGGTATAAATTCACGATGTTCAGCCGGACGCTGTACCGCGAGATCGAGCTGCCGCCCGACGCGAAATCCGTGCGGATCGGCACCCGTATGGGCTGCGATGTCCGCATGAACCGCGACTTTGCGGACTATGAGATCATTCTGGAGCAGCGGGAGGGAGAATGGATCATCACCGCATCCGAGAGCATCTGTTTCAGCTTCGATAACAACAAGAAGCTGACCGCCTCGCTGCAGCACGGCGACCTGTTCTGCGTCCGCTACGAGAAAAACACCGCCGAAATGTTCTCATGCCGGTTTACGATCGATTTTGACTACGAAAAGCATGCGTATGATCTGGAGATTGACATTTCCAAGGCGGCGGAGGTCACGGTCTCCGGAAAGGCAAACAGCCAGATCTTCATCAGCAGCCAGTATATCAACGATGACTGCGTGATTCTGCGCCGCGCGGACGGCAGCACCGCGCTGGAGAGCCGCGATTCCGTATACGGTGTGATGCACAACGGCAAAAACGTGCAGGGCACCGTCATGCTCGAGGATCACGACTTTTTCTCGATCGCCGATTTCAGCTTCTGCTATCAGGACGGGAAGCTGTATACCGATTCGGAAAAGCCCCTGCAGTGCACCGCGTTCCCGACCGTCCGGCTGCCGCGCGACCGGGACTATCCGAAATTTCACAGGAACACCCGCATCAAAACGGAGGTCTCAGAGGAGCCGATCAGCATTCTGGACCCGCCGCAGAAGCCGGCGGAGCCGAAAAACAAGCTGCTCACCTCGCTGATCCCGTCGCTCGCCATGCTGGCGATGATCATTCTCCTGCGCGGCGTGATGGGCGGCGGCGGCATGTACGTCATATTCAGCGCTTGCTCGATGGCGATCGGCATCGGCACCTCGATCTTCAACTATTTCAACGGGAAGAAGGAATACCGCCAGAGCGTTGCCGACCGGAAGGAGAAATACACCAAATATATCGAACAGAAAAAGCAGGAGATCGAAGCGCTCCGCGAGCAGGAGCGGTCCGCGCTGCAGAAGGTCTATCCGTCGCCGGAGCGCGAACGGGCGATGCTGACCGAATTCTCGGCGGAGCTGTTCGACCGGCAGGCAGACGACGCCGATTTTCTGGATGTCAGACTGGGGCTCGGGGATGTGCCTGCACGGCGGGTCATTGAATACAAGGAGCAGGAGCGGCTGGAGATCGACGATGAGCTGCTGCCGCTCCCGAAGGAGGTCGCGGAGACCTACCGGATGATCGCGCAGATTCCGGTCATCTGCAGGATGAAGGAGTGCAGCGCGGTCGGGATCGTCGGCAGTGACAGCGCCCTCTATGAGATGCTCAAGGTGATGATCTGCGACCTGTGCGTCAGACAGTATCACACCGATCTGCGGCTGTGCTTCACGCTCAGCGATGACCCGAAATACCGCTGGCTCCGCATGCTGCCGCATGTCGGCAACGACGAGCTCGGCATCCGCAGCATCGTCTGCGACGAGCGCAGCAAGAACGTCATCTTCGAGTATCTCTACAAGGAGCTTTCCGCGCGCGAGACCAGCAAGCGGACCGCACCGCATATCGCGGTCTTTGTCTGCGCGGATTACGGCATCACCAGTCACCCGATCTCGCGCTTCATCGGCACGGCGAAGGACCTCGGCGTCACCTTCGTCTTTCTGGAGAACGAAAAGCGGATGATCCCGCAGCACTGCGACCGCATCATCTTCCTCGACAGCGATTCCAACACCGGAACGCTGGTCTCCAGCGAAAACGAAAACGACGCACAGCGCTTCACATATCATCAGCTCAGCGAGAGCTATGTGCAGTATGCCTCGATGCGTCTGGCGCCGGTCTACAGCGATGAGATCAGTCTGGAGAGCACGCTGACGAGAAATATCTCGCTGTTCCAGCTGCTCGGCATCGTCGCCGCAAAGGACCTCGATCTGGATGCGCTGTGGCGCAACTCGGACGTCTCCCGCTCCATGTCCGCGCCCATCGGCGTGCGGAAGGGGAATGAGACCGTTTTTCTCGATCTGCACGATAAATTCCACGGTCCGCACGGTCTGGTCGCCGGCACGACCGGCTCCGGAAAATCGGAGCTTCTGCAAACCTACATTCTCTCGATGGCAGCGCGCTTCCATCCCTATGAGGTCAGCTTCCTCATCATTGATTTCAAGGGCGGCGGCATGGTCAACCAGTTCCTTGCGCTCCCGCATCTGGTCGGCTCGATCACCAATATCGACGGGCGCGAGATCGAGCGCTCCCTGAAATCCATCAAGGCGGAGCTGCGCAAGCGCCAGAGGCTCTTCGCCGAAAGCGAGGTCAATCACATTGACAAATACATCCAGAAGTATCATCGCAAGGAGGTCCGCGAGCCGCTTCCGCACCTGATCGTCATTGTGGATGAATTTGCGGAGCTCAAAGCGGAGCAGCCTGAATTCATGGGTGAGCTGATCAGTGCAGCGCGTATCGGGCGCAGCCTCGGCGTGCATCTGATCCTTGCGACGCAGAAGCCCGCCGGTCAGGTCAACGAGCAGATCTGGAGCAACTCGAGATTCAGGCTCTGCCTGAAGGTGCAGTCGCAGAATGACAGCAACGAGGTGCTGAAATCTCCGCTGGCGGCTGAGATCAAGGAGCCCGGCAGAGCATATCTGCAGGTCGGCAACAATGAGATCTTCGAGCTGTTCCAGTCCGCATACAGCGGCGGTCCGGAAAAGGCGGACGAAGCCTCCCGCGTCAGGGAATTCTGCGTCTCCCGGCTCAGCCTCTCCGGGCAGCGTGAGACGGTCTACGAGCAGCGCAACCCGAAGCAGGAGGGCTCTGACAGCACCCAGCTCAATGCGATCGTCAGCTATATCAAGGAGCACTGCGAGAAAGCGGGCATCCCCAAGCTGCCGGACATCTGTCTGCCGTCGCTCCCTGAAACAATCTTTGTCGATGCCTTCGCGGAGCAGAGCGAATCGGGCATGCGCTGTGAGATCGGCATGTATGACGATCCCGACAATCAGTATCAGGGAATCGTTTCCTACGAGCTCGGTGCGCAGAACACCATGATCATCGGCTCCTCGCAGTTCGGCAAGACCAATCTGCTGCAGTGGATCATCCGGAATCTGGCATCGAAATATTCGCCCGCCGAGCTGAATCTCTACATTCTGGATTTCGGCTCGATGGTGCTGACGAATTTCGAGCCGCTCCGCCATGTCGGCGGCGTGGTCCGCGCATCCGAGGATGAGAAATTCAACAATCTGTTCAAGCTGCTGAATGAGGAGATCAGCACGCGGAAGGAGAAGCTGGTCGCAGCCGGTGTCAGCTCGTTCAGCTCCTATAAGGAAGCCGGTCACAGCGATCTGCCGCAGATCATCGTCATGGTCGACAATCTCACGGCACTGAAGGAGCTGTATCTCAATGTCGACAACGATCCGCTGCTCTATCTGTGCAGAGAGGGCTCCGCGGTCGGCATCAGCGTCATCGCGGCAAATGCGCAGCTCCACGGCATCGGCTACAAATACCTCTCGAGCTTTGCGAACAAGATCGCGCTGTACTGCAACGACGCCGGGGAGTATTCCAGCCTGTTCGGCTCCTGCCGGGTCAGACCCGCCGCAGTGCCGGGCAGAGCGATCATTGAGATCGAGAAGGATTATTACGAATGCCAGACCTATCTGGCGTTTGAGGGCGAAAAGGAATATCAGCGCGTCGCAAAGATCAAAACCTTCATCGAAAGCATCAACGGCAAATACCCGCGTGAAAAAGCCAAGGTCATCCCGGTGATCCCGGATGTGCTCAATACCGAATACATCGAGCGCAGCTACGGTCTGCCGGAACAGCCCTATCACGTCACGGTCGGTCTGAATTACCGCGATGTGAGCTGCGTCACGCTGGATATCAGCACACTGCCGGTGCTGGCGCTCTCGGGAAAGCCCGGCGGCGGAAAGGGCAATCTGATCCGGCTGATCTGCCAAGCGCTGGAAGACGGCTCCGCACCGGTCGAGGTCGCGGTCGCCGACGATGTGTCGCGCAAATTCGCCGATCTGAAGGAGCTGGATATCGTCCGCACCTACATGTTCATGCCGGATGACATCAAGGAGCTGATCCGCAAATGGCACGGCATCCTGCAGGCGCGCTTTGACAGCCTGACGAATAGCACCGGAGACCCGGACAGCGAACCGCTGCTGCTGCTCATCGTCCAGAATAACGATGTGCACAGCGCGATCTCGGGCGACCCCGAGATCCTGAAGCTGTTTCAGGAGATGATCGGACGCTTCCGGGGCATGAAATTCTGCGTGATCTTCTCCGATCTCGAAAATGCGCAGATTCCCTACTCCAGCCCGGAAACGATGCGGCTCCTGAGAGACAGGAAGCATTTCGTGCTGTTCGACGACATCCCCAACATCAAGGTGACCGATATGCCGCTCCCGGCAATCCGTCAGTTCAAAAAGCCGCTCGGGCGCGGCGATGCCTATTACATGATCAACAATGAGGTCATCAAGCTTAAGACCGTTCTGGCGCCGCAGAACGAGAACAGGAGGACAACGTGACAGATCGGTACATGATTCTTTACAGGATAATGCGCGAGCTCTCGGACGTCTGCAGCCGGCTGTGTGCAGATATGAGCAGCACCGCCGAAACGCTGGACGGGCTTGCAGGACAGCTCCCGGGCGTCTGGGAGGATCAGACCGGTCAGGAATTCCGGAGCAGATATGACGCGCTCCGTACCGACTGGGTCCACATGGAAGCGTTCGCCGAGGCACTGTGCCGGGAGTTGAGGAAAATGGCAGAAGTATATGCGCCGTCCCCGCCCAGACCGATCTGGGAGGAATTTATGTAGCCGTCCCCGCCCTGATTTCCGGCGCCGCGCAGGCAAGCCGCCTGCATTGAAACAGTTTGAATTCCTGCATCGCAGGATCAATCATCAACGATCTTTAGGAGGATATTATCATGGCCAAAATCAGAATTTCCCCGGATGAGGTCCGCACACTCGCATCGAGCTACGGTCAGCAGGGCGCTGCCGTCGAGCAGGTCATCGGCACGATGGACGGGCTCAAGGAGCAGCTCATGGGCGTCTGGGAGGGCAATGCCGCAGACGCATTCGCCGGCAAGTATGACGAGCTCAGACCCAGCTTCGTCAAGATGAGAGAGCTGATCGAGGACATCAACAAGGCACTGACCAAGAGCGCCAATCTGCAGGAGCAGACCGACGATTCGATCGCAGATTCGTTCCAGTGATCCCCTTGCCGCGCAGGCAAGCCGCCTGCAATGAAACAGTTTGAATTCCTGCATCCGCAGGTTCAATCCACAACGATCTGATAGGAGGATATTATCATGGCAAAAATCAGAATTTCCCCGGATGAGGTCCGCACACTCGCATCGAGCTACGGTCAGCAGGGCGCTGC
>JAEELE010000069.1 GCA_016288755.1 Oscillospiraceae bacterium | reverse complement strand
GCGTGACCGGGGCAGTCGACGTGAGCATAGTGACGCTTGTCGGTCTCATACTCAACGTGTGCGGTGTTGATGGTGATACCGCGCTCGCGCTCCTCCGGAGCCTTATCGATCATGTCGTAGGCCTCGAACTTTGCCTGACCCTTCATAGCCAGCGTCTTGGTGATGGCAGCGGTCAGCGTGGTCTTGCCGTGGTCAACGTGGCCGATGGTACCAATGTTGACATGGGGTTTGGTGCGCTCGAACTTTTCTTTTGCCATTGGAATCTCCTCCTAATAATAAAAGTATGGGTAGAATAGGACACGCGGTCATTATCAGGATACGACAAAGACCTTGTAACCCCTATTTTACCAGATTTGCAGGAAAAAAGCAAGTCTTTTTTGAAAAAAACTTCAAAAAAGGGTTACAATTTTTCCCGCAGACTGCTTTCCGGCAGGCAAACACCGGAAAGCAGCGCGTGAAATGGCGGAAAATTACTCGTCGTCGCCGTGTCCGCGGTCGGACTTGATCTTGTCGGCAATGGACTTCGGCACCTCGGCGAAGCTGTGCGGCTCCATCGTGTAGTTGCCTCTGCCCTGGGAACGGGAGCGCAGGTCGCTCGCGTAGCCGAACATGTTGGACAGCGGGACGAGTGCGTCGATCTGTGCGACGCCGTTGTGGATCTCCTGACCCTGGATCTGACCGCGTCTGCCGTTGAGGTCACCGAAGACATCGCCCATATACTGCTCGGGCACGAAGACCGAGACCTTCATGAGCGGCTCCAGCAGCACCGGGTCTGCCTTGCGCATCGCATTCTTGAACGCCATCGAACCGGCGATCTTGAATGCCATTTCAGAGGAGTCGACCTCGTGATAGGAGCCGTCATACAGCGTGACCTTCACGTCGACAACCTGATAGCCTGCGACAACGCCTGCCTGCATTGCAGAGCGGATACCTGCATCGACAGCGGGGATATACTCCTTCGGGACAGCGCCGCCGACGATGTTGTTGATGAACTCATAGCCCTTGCCGGGCTCGTTGGGCTCAACGGTGATCTTGACGTGACCGTACTGACCGGTACCGCCCGTCTGCTTCTTGTGCTTGTAATCCTCCTGCACGGTCTTGCGGATGGTCTCCTTGTAGGAAACCTGCGGTGCACCGACATTCGCCTCGACCTTGAACTCACGGAGGAGTCGGTCGACGATGATCTCGAGGTGCAGCTCGCCCATGCCGGCGATGATGGTCTGACCGGTCTCGTTATCGGTCCATGTGCGGAAGGTCGGGTCCTCCTCGGCGAGCTTGGAGAGGGCGATGCCCATTTTCTCCTGACCTGCCTTGGTCTTGGGCTCGATCGCGAGGTTAATGACCGGGTCCGGGAATTCCATCGACTCGAGGATGATCGGGTGGTTCTCGTCGCAGAGCGTGTCGCCCGTGGTGGTGCACTTGACACCGATCACGGCAGCGATATCGCCGGCGTAGACCTCCTCGATATCCTTTCTGTGGTTGGAGTGCATCTGCAGGATTCTGCCCATGCGCTCATTCTGCTTCTTGCAGGAATTGAGCACGCTGGTGCCCTTTTCGATCTTGCCGGAATAGACGCGGAAGAAGCAGAGCTTGCCGACGAACGGGTCGGTCGCGATCTTGAATGCGAGCGCGGCAAACGGCGCCTTGTCGTCGGAGGGACGCTCCTCCTCCTCATCGGTCTTGGGGTTGACACCGGTGATCGCCGGAACATCGAGCGGCGACGGCATGTAGTCGACGATGGCGTCGAGCAGCTTCTGCACGCCCTTGTTCTTGTAAGAGGTACCGCAGACGACCGGAACGATGGTGTTCGCGATGGTGCCCTTGCGGATGCCTTTCTTGAGCTCCTCGATGGTCAGCTCCTCGCCCTCGAGGTACTTCTCCATGAGGTCATCGTCGGTCTCAACGATGTGCTCGATCATTTCGGTGCGGTAGGTCTCAGCCTGCTCCTGCATATCGGCAGGGATCTCGGTTACATTGATGTGCTGACCGAGCGGATCGTCCTCGGCATAGATATATGCCTTCATCTCAAGCAGATCGATCAGACCCTTGAAATCGCTCTCAGAGCCGATCGGGAGCTGGATCGGAACTGCATTACACTTGAGACGGTCCTTCATCATTTCGACAACGCGGTAGAAATCCGCGCCCATGATGTCCATTTTGTTGACATACGCCATGCGCGGGACCTTGTACTTGTCCGCCTGACGCCAGACAGTCTCGGACTGCGGCTCGACACCGCCCTTTGCGCAGAAAACGGTCACGGAGCCGTCCAGCACGCGCAGGGAGCGCTCGACCTCAACGGTAAAATCGACGTGACCGGGCGTGTCGATGATGTTGATTCTGTGCTGCTTCCAGTAGGCAGTCGTAGCAGCGGAGGTGATGGTGATACCACGCTCCTGCTCCTGTGCCATCCAGTCCATCGTAGCGGTACCGTCGTGGGTATCGCCGATCTTGTGGTTGATACCGGTATAGAACAGAATACGCTCGGTCGTCGTTGTCTTACCTGCGTCGATGTGAGCCATAATGCCGATGTTTCTGGTTTGTTCGAGACTACAATCTCTAGGCATTCTTGGTTCTCCTCCTAAAACGTTTCATCCCAAAGCAGCTTCACGCCGCATTGACAGCGGCAAAGCCATAGGGATCAATAGCGGAAGTGTGCAAACGCCTTGTTTGCCTCCGCCATCTTGTGCGTATCCTCGCGCTTCTTGACAGAGCCGCCGGTGCCGTTGATCGCGTCCACGATCTCGCCTGCCAGACGCTCCTTCATGGTCTTCTCAGAGCGCAGTCTTGCATACTTGGTAATCCAGCGCAGACCCAGCGTCTGACGGCGATCGGGTCTGACCTCCATCGGGACCTGGTAGGTCGCACCGCCCATGCGGCGTGCCTTGACCTCGAGCTGCGGCATGATGTTCTCCATCGCCTGCTCAAAGACCTCGAGCGGATCACGGTCGGTCTTTGCCTTGACGATCTCGAAGGCTTCGTACACAATCTTCTGTGCAACACCCTTCTTGCCGTCGAGCATGATGTTGTTGATGAGACGTGTGACGAGCTTGGAGCCGTAGAGCGGATCCGCCAGAACGTCACGCTTTGCGATATTGCCTCTTCTTGGCATACTCGCTTCCCTCCTTCATATTTGATGAATTCACAGGTACTCGCTCACTGCTCCGCGGAGCAGTCAGTGTAGGCGCCGTTGCAGAAAAGAGACAGCCCGCTCATCCCATCGGAAAACGGAAATGCTATCTATCTCATCCACAAGAGAGCCTTGTGGGGTTATAAACCCATTTGGTTTGTGCGGGTCAAGAATTACTTCTTGCCTGCCTTCGGACGCTTTGCGCCGTACTTGGAACGAGCCTGGAGACGGCCGTTCACGCCCTGTGCATCGAGTGTGCCGCGAATGATGTGGTAACGCACACCAGGCAGGTCCTTGACTCTGCCGCCGCGGATCAGCACGACGCTGTGCTCCTGCAGATTGTGTCCGATGCCCGGGATATACGCGGTGACCTCATAGCCGTTGGTCAGGCGCACTCTGGCGATCTTACGCATTGCGGAGTTCGGCTTCTTCGGGGTAGCGGTCTTGACTGCGGTGCAGACGCCGCGCTTCTGGGGCGAGCTCAGGTCGATCTGGGACTTCTTCTGTGCGTTGTAGCCCTTCTGAAGAGCCGGAGCGGTCGATTTCTCCGCCAGAGTCTTTCTCCCCTTGCGAACAAGCTGATTAAAGGTTGGCATGTTATTCCTCCTTCTTTGAAAAATAAAAATAGATGCGCACAGTGAGACTACGCGCATCTACCATTATACACAATTTTCCGTGCAATGTCAAGCCCTGCCGAAATTTCTCCGCATTCTACAATTTCCGCGTGCATTTTCGCGGCAGTTTCCGGCAAAACAGCAATGGGGGGGCAGTTCCCGCGGGCGCTGCGCCGGAGGGACGCCGCCCTCAGCCGTTCATTCCGCGCTGCTCAGTATCCCTTTTTGCGGTATTCGACGGTTTTTGCCCCGACGGTCAGACCGGTCTCGCCCCATGTGATCTGCGGGAGCTCCTCGCGGTCGTCATCGAAGGCATAAGCCCAGCGGAACGTGCCGACCTGCTGATAGTAATTGTAGCAGGTATTGCCGAAGATATCCGAGTGTTTCACCCGCCAGACGCTGTGCTGCCCGTCCGGGCTTTCCGCGGCAAGGCGCAGCGTGCTGTATTCGGGCTTTAACGAGGTCTGCTGCATGACAACATAGCCCTCGGCGACCGCCAGCACGATGCAGATCACGCCGAACACCGTCGGCACGATGCCCTTTTTGCCCGCGTCACGGCACATTTTCCGGCGGATGAACAGCGCTGCTGCCGCGCAGCCGCAGGCAATCAGCAGCCAGATCGGAATCCAGAACGCCGACGTTTTGTGCAGTGCCGCAAACAGATACCCGTAGGGCGATTGCAGCACCCAGAGCACCAGCCCGAAGAAGACGATCGCAGCAGCCCAAAGAATAATGACCCTTTTTTTCATGCGGTTTCCTCCGTATTTCCGGTTTTCCGCAGCATCCGTCACCGGGCTGCGTTATCCGATTTTCACTGCCTGCAAATACCGCACTGCCAGCTGTTCCGGCGGGACCGGCGTGCTGTGCATGGCAGCGAGTGCAATGCCCGCCGCCGACTGGTGCATCAGGTGCATCGGCGCGGTGACCGCCCTTTCACAGAGCGGCTCCACCAGTGAGGCACCGTCGCCGCAGAGCATGACCCCTTCACCGTACTGTGCCGCCTGCGCCGCGATTTCCTCTGCCGGGCGCACTGCATCATCGGTCAGGCGGGTGATCTGCTGCCCGTCGCTCTCAAAAAACGCGCAGTAGCAGAGATTTTGCCGTGCCGCCAGCGCCGCGCAGATCACGCCGCGAAACGCTGACAGATTCCACGCGAGCCCCTCGAGCGTCGAGATGCCCGCACATTTGCGGTCTCCGGCAAAGGCAAGCGCCTGCATCGCCGCGACCCCGATGCGCAGCCCGGTATACGACCCCGGACCGTCGGCGCAGGCAAACAGCCCGACCTCCTGCACCGTGTGACCGGTTTCGGCGAGCAGCTGCTTTGCCATCGGCATCAGAATCTGTGAGTGTGCACGCGCGGTATAGACCGTGTGACAGCCCAGCAGCAGCCCGCGCACGGCATCGGCGACCGCGCAGGAGCAGGTCTTGCCGGAGGTATCAGCCGCAAGAATCAGCAAGGGAATCCTCTCCTTCAATTATAATAGTACGGGGTGCGTCACCGCTGCCCCCGATCGTGATGCGGATGACCGGGACCCCGATCTCCGCGAGTGCTTCGGGAATATTCTCCGCCCACTCGATCACAAAGACCGCATCCTCCGCGGGATAATCCCAGAAGCCGGTCGTCTCGAGCGCATCGGGCGAATCGACGCGGTACATGTCGAAATGGTAGACCGGTACGCAGCCCGGCACGACATATTCATTGACCAGCGCGAAGGTCGGCGAGCTGACCAGATCGGGCAGACCGAGCCCCTCGGCAAGCCCGCGCGTGAAGGCGGTTTTGCCCGCACCGAGCCCCCCGAAGAAGGCGATGCATGTGCCCGGGCGCACCCGCGCACCGATGTCTCTGGCGAAGGCGTGTGTTTCCTCCGGCGAATGTGTGACTGTTTTCAGCATAGTGTTCCGTCCTGTGTTCCGTATTCCAGCGTCAGGCGGCAGGCGTTCTCCTCGCGCGCGATGCGGATGCAAAGACCGTCGCCGCAGTCTGTTCGCAGTGCCGCCGTCAGATCGTCGCGCAGCAGCCTTGCCATGCCGAATACCTCATTTTCCCACTGCAGCGGATAAAGCCCGCAGCGCTCGAGCCCGATATTCCAGATATCGCTCTGCGCATATTCGCAGTCGAGCGTGAAGCTGACGCGCTCCATGTGCGCCGCGCCGAACAGCCGCTGTGTACGCAGCTCGTGGCGCCGCAGACGCTTTGCGAGCAGTGCGGTCAGCTCGGCACACTGTTCAGACCAGTTTTCGCGCAGAAAGCTGCAGAAGGCTTCGCCGCCGTGCACCCGGGAGAAGTCCTCCGGCACGGAGACCTCGGCGAAATTCTGCCGCAGACGGATGCGCGCCATGCCGTCCTTCCGCACGACGGTCGAGATGACGCGGCTCGGATAGGTGACGGTCAGTGCGGGATATTGCTTTGCAAGCGCGCGGAAGCATGCAGCGCCCGCAGTGATCTCGGGCGGGACGCTGCTGCCTGCCTGCTCCCAGCCGGCACTGCCGAGCCGTTCATAGCTTTCGCTGCGCCCCAGCGATACGGCGTAGTGCAGTGCACCGCCGTCCGCATGCAGCAGCCGATCCATCAGATCGCTGCGAACCGTTTCTGCTGTCAGCATTCTGCCGCCCCCCTTCGTCAACCCTATTATAGCACATTCACGCAAGGAATGTCAAATGAGAAGGGAGAAGTGAGAAATGAGGGCGCTGCAATTAGGAGTGAGCAGTGAGGAGTTGTTCCGTTATCCGAGATCAGCCGCTGAAATGACGGGCGCAAACGGGGCTTGGGCGAAGCCCATTCAAAATCATCGCGAAGCGCACGTTTTGCAACGCAAAACTGCGCAGTTTGCTCGCAAACATGCGATTCCGCCATTATTCACTATTCTATATTCTTTTCCTTCCTCCCTCCGCCCTCCTACCTCCTACCTTCTGCCTCCTCATTTCTCCCTTCTCATTACCCCTCCAGCATCAGCCCCCGCGAGACGGGATGTCTGCGGGGGCGATGATTCAGTGATTTGCTGCGATCTCTGCGATGATCTGCTCCATGCTGCTGCGCTTTGCCAGCATATCCTTTGCCAGCGCGATCTGGCAGCGCGCACGCACCAGATTGTGCTCCGGATAGTTGATCTTGAAATACGGGTCGCCCATCAGATAATCGGTCAGGAAACGCACCGCAAGCTCGATCGTGATCGTGATCGCGCCCAGTGCCATCGTGCCGATCTCCTGCTCTGTCAGCGCACCTGCCGTGCTGCCGATGAAGCCCTCCGCAAATGCGCGGAACTTCTCCAGATCGAGCGAGACCTTTGCGGTGTCGGGCTCGTCCTCGGCTGCGGTATTCGCCGCAAAGCGCACCGCATCGCCGAAATCGTGCATCGCAAGCCCCGGCATCACGGTGTCGAGGTCGATGACCGTCAGCGGCGCACCGGTCGCACGGTCCATAATGACATTGTTGGTCTTGGTGTCGTTGTGCGTCACACGGAGCGGCACCTCGCCCTTCTCCTGCATCTCGCTGAGCTGTGACGCCAGCGCGCGCTGCTCGCGGATGAACGCGATCTCATCGCCGACCGATGCGGCACGTCCGCACTTGTCCTCCCCGACCGCCGCGAAGAAGGTCTCGAGGCGCTTGGCGGTGTTGTGGAAATCGGGAATCGTCGGAAAGAGCGTATCTGCGGGGAAATCGGCGAGCTGATTCTGGAAGTCGCCGAATGCCGCACCGGCATTGCGCAGGGTATCGAGCGAATCGACCGCATCATAGCAGACGCCGTTGATGCAGTCCTCCATGCGCCAGAAGGCGCCCTCGTTTTCGATGTAGTAATTCTCGCCGGATGCGGTCTCATAGAAGTGCAGCACCGGCTTGCCGGAGACCTTGCCGCGGATATGCGCCGTCACGCGCCGGATGTTCTCCATGATCTCGACCGGGTGCGGGAACACATAGGTGTTGACGCGCTGGAGAATGAACGACTTCACCGAGCTGTCGTCCTGCCGGAAATCGACACGGTAGGTCGCGTTGATATTGCCCTGACTGAGCGTTTCGCTGCCGATGAATCTGCCCGGCGCGCGGAAGAGCGACGCGATCTGCTCGATATGCGCCTTCTCCGCGAGATATGCCTCATGCTGCGGCGCGTAATTCTCGATGAATCTGCCCGCGATCATCACGCGGCTGAGCTCGAGGTCGCCGTCGAGCAGCAGCAGATCGGCGTCCGCACCGACCTCGATCCTGCCCTTCTTCGGCTCGCCGATCATGTCGGCAGGGGTTCTGGTCGCCATGCGCACGGCATCCTCAAACGGCACGCCGAAGGCAGTTGCCTGCTTGACGCAGCGCCAGAGCGTCGAGGTTGAGCCCGCGATCGCGCCGTCCATCGTGCGCGCCACGCCGTCCTTGACCTCGATATCCTGTCCGCCGAATTCGTAGATGCCGTCGCCCAAGCCCGTCGCGCGCATTGCGTCGCTGATGATGACCATGCGCTCCGGACCGAAGGTCTTATAGAGCATCAGCACGATCGCCGGATGCAGATGCAGCCCGTCGGTGATCGCCTGCACATAGATATTCTTCTTCACCGCCGCGCCGATCGGACCGGGGTTGCGGTGGTGGATGCCCGGCATCGCGTTGAAGGTGTGGGTCAGACAGTTTGCGCCCGCCTCGATCGCCCCGATGCAGGTGTCGTAGTCCGCGTCGGTGTGCCCGATGCAGACCAGCGCGCCGCATTCCCGGATGAATTCGAGGCTTCCCTCGAGCTCCGGCGCGATCGTGACGACCTTCATGCCGTCGAGCGTCCGGAACTCGGCGAGGTCGGGATTCTTGATGAATTTGCCGTTCTGCGCGCCCTTGCGCTTCTCGTTGATGTACGGTCCCTCCATGTGGAAGCCGAGGATCTGTGCGCCGGAAACCTTTCTGGTCGCCTGCGTGACGCGCAGGATCGAGTCGTAGTCCATCGTCATGGTGGTCGGCAGCCACGAGGTCGTGCCGTTCTTTGCGAGGAAGACGCTCATCTCCTCGAAGTGCGCGTCCATCGTGTCATAGCCGACGCAGCCGTGCGTGTGCATGTCGACCAGACCCGGAATGACGGTCAGCCCGGAGCAGTCCGTGCCCTCGCCGGTGCCCGATGCGGGCTCGATCGCGGTGATCGTGCCGTTTTCGACCGTGATATCGGTCAGCTTGCCCTCAAAGAGCAGGTTTTTCAGAATCATAGCGAATGTCCTTTCTGTAGCTTCTGTTTCAGAAAAAAGTCAGAAATGAGAAGTGGAAAATGAGAAACGGTTCCGTCACTTTTCGTTTCTGCCGCGGAACGGAATCTGTGAGGATCAGCCGTAGCCGTAAGTGATGACCTCCCAGCTGCCGCTGACGTTTTTGCGCAGGATCCATTTGAAGTCGTGCTGCCTGCCGCCGATGTTTGAGGTCTTCTCGGAGCCGAAGAAATGCGGCGCGTAGAAATCGGAAAACAGCACCACAGTATCGGCGCTTCGTGAGCCGCGTTTCTCCGCCTCGGAGCGCTCCTCGTCATAGGTGACCGACAGCAGCGTGCAGCCCTTGAGGTTCTGCTCGAAGTACTCATACATGGCATCAGCCGCGCTTTCGAGCTCTGCCTCCGGGAAGCGTTCGGACTTCCCGATCGTGCGCACAGCACCGGAGATGTGCCCCTTTTGCCCCCAGATGATGCCGAACGCAGCCGCACACGCGATCAGCAGTGCAGCTGCGGCAATGCCCCCGTGAATGCGGCGCTGTTTTTTCTCCATGTTATCCGATCGCCGGCAGCGATGCCGCCGCGACCGCCTGTCCGACTCTTCTGTCCATTTCGTCGGGGAGAATGAACTCGATCTTCTTTGCGAGCTCCGGGAACTCCTCTGCGAGCACGCGCTTTGCCTCCTCGATGATCAGATCGCCGCCGAGACCCGAGGTCACGCGCCCGCTGATCTGGAGATAGGAGATGTCGTAGAAATCCGCATAATTCGCGATCGCATAGCCGAAATAGGTGCCGATCGTGCGGAAGATATCCTTCGCGCCCTCGTGCCCCTCTTCGAGCACCTTCTGCACCGCCTTGAGCTTTTCGGCGAGTGTCAGGCTCTCATCGAGCACGATGCCCGCCTTCGGTGCAAGGCGGATGACCGCATCCTGCGAGAAATACTTGACGCCGCAGCCGTAGTCGCCCGACCACTCGTCGACCGGTGCGTCGGGGTTGTAGTCGACCGGCACGAACGCGAGCTCATTGTGCCAGCCGGTGACATGCCCCTGCTGGTCGATGTAGCCGCCCGCTTCGGAGGTGCCCATTGCGATGCCGAGCACGCCGTTGACATTCATTGCCATCGAAGCCGCCAGTGCCGCAACGTCGCCGTCGTTGGCAACAGCATAGGGAACGCCGAGCTCCTCGAGCACGTCGACATAGACGTTCTTGCAGGCGTCGCCCTGCGTATCCTTCGGGACCTTGAGGAACAGATGCGAGACCATTGCGCGGTTCGCGACCAGCACGCCCGCCGTCGAGACGCCGACTGCGTCAAACGAGGGCATGTGCTCTGCTGCCTTGAGGATTGCCGCCTTGATGTGCTCGTGGTGATAGGAGATATCCTCGGCGAGCTTCGGGAGCCAGACGATCTCCTCTGCCCAGACGGTCTCGCCGTTGACGACCGCGGCGACCTTCATGTCGCTGCCGCCCGCGTCAAAGCCGACTCTGCAGCCGTCAAGGTTTCTGCCGATGGCGAGCGGGCGCACGGTGGTCTGCGGCATATCCGCAAAATCGCGCTGCTCGACCTCGAAGCCGCGCTCATAGGTCGTGCTCCAGAAATCGACGTCGAAGGCGCGCAGACCAGTCTTTGTGTAGGCGTCGCGGATGTAGCTGAAGACCGCCTCGTCGCCCGCGATCATGACCTTCCAGCCGCCTGCACACCAGAGCATCGTCTTGATCAGGCGCTCCGCATAGCGGCAGTTCTGTGCGTAGTCGTCGCCGAGCTTGGTGTCGCGGCGGTAGACCAGCCCGTCCTCGCGCTCCACGGCGACGGAGAACGGACGGCTCGCGGTTTTGAGAAAGTCGCGGTTGAAATACACCGCAGGGACAAAGTCACGGTCGAGCTTCGGATAAATCATGGCAGATGTTCCTTTCCATAGTTGATTTTGATACAGTCCCTTTTCAGAATTGTGTTCCTGCAGCAAATCAGTATTTGCAGGCGCATCATGAGGACATCCTGAGGGCTCCGCCCTCAGACTCCCGCCAAAGGGGCACTGCCCCTTTGGAATCCCATTTCAAGTTTCCTTTGCCCCCGTTCGGGGGCAAAGGAAACTTGCAGCGGGGAGCCCGAGGGGATAGTATCCCCTCGGCAGGGGTGTGGGGGCAGCGCCACCACAATACCCACGGTGTATTTGCAAACTCCGGTTTATCACCGGGAACACATTTCCGAAACGGAATTTACTATAAAAAGCAGACGGCGGCAGGGTTGGTGCCGTCGTTTGCATTTTCAAGCAGATACAATTATTTTGTGTTTTGCAGCGTCCACCGGAAGGGGCAGATGCGCGATGCCTTCGTCGTATCGAACATGAAGTTCTTGTCGAGGTTGGTCATGTTGAGATAGCGGTACTCGGTCTTCTCCTCCGGGTCGCCGAACAGCTTCGCCTTGAGCGTCGCGCCGATCGCCGAGCGCTGCAGCACCACGCCGAGGCGGTGATGCTCGCGCATGAACGTGATGATCTCCGATGCCATGATCAGACCGTTGTCGGCGACATTGTAGACACCGGTATAGTTCATGCCCTCCGCCTGCCGCAGAAAGCCGATGATGAAGTCGGAGATATTGTGCACGCAGCAGAGGTGGAAGCCGTATTCACCCGTGCGGTAGACAAAGAGCGTCTTATCCTTCGGGTCGGTGATGCGGGAGAGCAGATTGTCGGTGAAGTTATAGGTATAGACCATCGGGATGCGCATGACGCAGCAGATCATGGTCTTGGTGCCGCGTGCATCCTGCGCGAAAGCCTTTTCCGATTCGAGCTTCATCTTGCCGTAATTCGAGGCGGGCTTGGTCGCGTCATCCTCGCGGACGGGCTCGCGGCTGTCGGGTGTTTTATAGACCTGCGTCGTGCTGACAAGGATGAACTTCTGGATATTCTTGCCGATCGCAAATTTATAGATGAACTTGTCGCACTGCGCACTGAGCTCCATCTGTTCCTTGCCGAACTGCGGACCGAGATCATTGTCAGCGGTGCAGGCGAGGTGCACGACATAGTCGAACGCAAATTCGTCAAAAATATCGCCGTATTTGCCCTGTTCATTCGGGGCAGCCTCGCGAAAGAAATAATTCTCCTTACCGGCATTGTGATCACTGTCCTGCCGGTCGGCAGCGACGACGGTGTTGCCCTTTTTCAGCAGTCCGGAGACGACGCTCGTGCCGATCAGACCGCATCCGCCGGTTACAAGAATGGTTGCCATTCGCTCTCACAGTCCTTTCCGTCCATGGGAATACATGCTGCTTGCCGGAGCAGGCGGCATGAACTGGAACTCCATTTAATCATTTTTTATTATACCACAAACTGTTCTGAATTGCAAGCGGACAGAGAAATTTTGAGATGATTTTCCATGACGGACAGATTTCTGCACAGCGCGTCTGGATATTTTGAACAAAAAACAAGCTGCAGGAAAAAATATTATCCTAAAAATTACCGGAGCTTCCGGAAAAAATCAGACAGCAGCGCCGCGCAGGGGTCCTCCAGCAGACCGGCGGTCACGCGCGGGCGGTGATTGTAGGGGAGGGCGAACATCTCCTGCACCGAGCACACCGATCCTGCCTTTTCATCATATGCGCCGAAGACCAGTCTGTCGACACGCGCATTGATGATCGCGCCCGCACACATCGGGCAGGGCTCGAGCGTGACATAGAGCGTGCAGCCCGAGAGCCGCCAGGAGCGGCGCCGCTTCGCAGTCTCCTCGATCGCGAGGATCTCGGCGTGTGCGGTCGGGGAGCCGTCCTGCTCGCGGCGGTTGCGCCCGGTGCCGAGGATCTCGCCGGTCTCGCGGTCGACCACCAGAGCGCCGACCGGAATCTCGCCCGCAGCGGCAGCCTCTCGCGCCAGCGCCAGCGCCAGCTCCATATAGTCGTGATCGCTTCGTTCCATGGCAGCCCCCTAGAAGAAAATCTGGATCACTGCGACGAGCGCGGACGCAGCCGTCCACGGCAGTGTGGTCACGGTCTCGGAGAAGGCGGCGAGCTTGCGGAGCCAGGGCATCCGGCTTCTGCGGTTGCGCAGCGGGAGCTGTGTCCTGCGGCTGATGACGTAATAGCTCAGTGCGATGGCACCGACCGAGAGCAGCAGCAGCACAAAGCTCCAGAGCGGCATGCTGTTGGTCGCATAGACCGTGACGAGCCGCGCATAGACGAGGGTCGAATACACCGTGCGCAGGATGATGCACTTGACGAGTGAGCCGCCCTTGAGCATCAGGTAGCCGCTGCCCAGACCGATCAGCAGCTCGGAAACGCGCCCGGTGAAGGGATTCGGCAGCAGAAATCCGATGGCCGCCGTGAGCAGGACGGCGTACACATCGCCGAACTGCCGCATCGCCTGCAGGATCGCGCCGCGGAGCAGCAGCTCTGCCAGTGCCGAGGCGATGAAGACGTCAAACAGTGCATATACGATGACGGCTGCGGAATCCTTGTATTCAAAAATCTGTTGGGAGAGCTCGACGGCGCCTGAATTGTCGGCGACGGTATAGACCGCGGTGCAGAGCATCCCGAGCCCCGCAGCCAGTGCCGTCTCGGGGAGCCCGCCGAAGCAGAGCGGCACGCAGACCTTTGCGGGCAGCCGGAGCACCCGGATGAGAATGATCGCAGGCAGTCCGAATTTGACGAGCATTCGCAGCGCCCGCACGGCTGTGATCGGCCACTGACTGCCCTGCATCGAGAGCGTGAGGAAGTCCAGCCGGATATCGACGCCGAGGAGCCGGAAGAGCCAGATCAGCAGGGTGCTGCCGAAGAGCTCGGTGCACAGAAAGATCAGCAGCCCGAACCCGATCAGCTCCGAGCAGCGCATCAGGGCGCGGCGCTCGACCGATTCGGCGTCGTCGCGCTCAGCCGGGCGTCCCTCGGTGTATTTGACCTCGTTGACGTGGGCGTGATAGCGGTACATGAAGGATGTCGGCGCGTGTCTTCGCCAGCTTTTGTATGCGCGGTTATAGGACGCATTCTGCGTGTCGTAGACAAAATCCTCGACGGCGTCCACAGTCTGTTCCCGCATGCCGACACCTCCCCTCATAACATATTGAGTATAGTTATATTCATTTTAACGGAAACTGCGCTTCTTTTTGTACCGCATCCTGTAAACTTTGCATGAACAAATCATGAACAGCCCGGAGCCCGGGCTGGGCGGGGAGCCCCCGCGGGGCGCGGAGCCCGCGCTGGCATTTTGGCTCCGCGAGCCGTTTTGCATCTTCTCCCAATTTGCGTAACACACGGCGCTGGCGCGCCTTCTTATGGGTCGATACTCCCAATGTTTTTCGCAATCAGCAGCAGACATCGCAGCGACGGAACAACTCCTCACTCCTCACTCCTCACTTCTAACTCGACCTCCTCCCTCCTCCCTCCTCCCTCCTCCCTCCTCCCTCCTACCTCCTCCCTCCTACCTCAGCGTCCCCCGCGCCATTTCTCACTTCTCATTTCTCATTTCTCATTTTCCGTTTTCCGTTTCCTTTTTGGGTTTTTGCACTTGAAATCATAGTAAACCTATGGTATAATAAAAATGAACGACCTTCGGAAAGGAGTCATCATTATGAAAATCTCAACCAAGGGACGCTATGCCCTTCGGATGCTCGTCGATCTGGCACAGCACCGCGAGGACGGCTATATCGCGCTCAAGGAGATCTCCGACCGGCAGGATATCTCCAAAAAATACCTCGAGCAGATCGTGCCGATGCTCAACAAAAGCGGCGTTCTCCGCACCAACCGCGGCAACCGCGGCGGCTATATGCTCGCCGTCTCTCCCGAAGAATGCACCGTCGGTGCCGTGCTGCGTGCCACAGAGGGCAGCCTCGCGCCCGTCGCCTGCCTCGAATACGATGAGAACGACTGCCCGCGCGCCGGAACCTGCGCGACGCTCTTCATCTGGGAGGGGCTCTACCGCGCCGTCACCGACTACCTCGACAGCATCACGCTGCAGGATATTATCGACCGCATGGGCGACTCCGGCGCCGATCAATACTGCATCTGACTGTGTCTGTTTCGCTGAGTGCACAAAAATGGCAGCCCGTTTTTGTGAATGTCTACAAATTTTTTTCATGCTTGTTCGCTGCTTGTTGACAAAATGGCTATGCCGTGGTATAATGATATACAGGAAAGCAGGCAGTATGCCCGCTTGCATCACAAGCAGGAAACGGGGTGAGCAGCATGAGCCGTGAACCGAAAACCAAAAAGGATTTTTCCGATATCGATCATCTTGACCGCGCGACCGAGGTCTTTATGCGTGACCAGCGCAAGGCGCTCGGACACCGGCACAGGCACAGGAGGCGCTCGGTCGGGTTGTCGGCATGGATCGGTCGTAACAGAACGCCGCTGACCGTCGCGGCGGCGCTCGTGCTGGTCTGCGGCATCGCACTGTTTGCCGGCGTTCGCTTTCTGAACCGCGGTCCCGAGCTGCGGCTGCCGGAGGAGAGCTCCGTGACGCAGACCGTGGATTCTGAGCCTTCGCAGCAGTCCGCCGCAGACACGCAGGCAGAGCCGGATGATCCGGCGGAAACCACGCCGCAGGAGCAGGAGGAGTCAGAGCGCACATCGGCGGTCACAACAAGCCCTGAGCGCCCCGACAGCTCAAAGAAGGCGGAGACCTCCGCAGGCACGCTGCCGTCTGATTCCGTGACGACCGCGAGCCGCACGACCGAGACAGAACGCTCCGCTTCCACCGGCGTGGATTCGGCAGGGTATGTCTCGCCGTCGAGCACCAGTGCACCGACTCTCCAGACGACCTCGTCGGCAGGCACCTCGCGCACGACGACCGCCGGAACGACCGCGTCGACGACGACCAGAACCACGACCCCGACGACAAGGACGACGACTTCGACCACCAGAACCACAACCAAGACCACGTCCACGACGACCAGAACCACGACCAGAACCACGTCCGCGACGACCAGAACGACCACAAAGATCACGACAACGACGACCAAAACCACGACGACCACGACCACGACGACGACTGCGCCGTCGCAGCCCGAGCTCGTTGTGAAGAATGTGAAGCTGGGCAAGTGCGAGCGCTACGGCACCGACCAGTATTCGCAGACGCTGTCGGTCATTATCTACAACAACAGCGGCATCAAGCACACCGACACGACGAAGCTGAGATTCTTCATTCAGTATGCGCCGAATATCACGCATGTCGGCTGCACAAGCGGCAATGCCAACCAGACGCAGTACAATGCGGGCACGGTCACGTTCAGCTACAATGCGGCGCTGTCCGCATGGAGCTATGATACGGTCACGATCCGCGTCATCGCGGACGAGCCGTTCGTCAGCGTCACCTTCTGAAATCCCACGAACAAATGGAGCACCCCTCTGCGGAGGGGTGCTCTTTCTGTCGGGAAACCTGCAATCAATCAGTTTTGAGGCAGGAAGTCAAGTTCGGCGTGAGCAGTGAGAAGTGAGGAGTTAGAGGTTTGGTGACGGAACAACTCCTCACTCCTCACTCCTCATTTCTAACTTCTAATTATCTAAACTCTGATTTCTGATCAGTATCTCCACCGGGCAGTGATCGCTGCCCATGACCTCCGGGTGAATGATCACATCCTCGACCTGCTGCGTCAGCCGCCGCGACACGATCCAGTAGTCGATGCGCCAGCCGACATTCTTCTCGCGGGCGCGCCCCATGTACGACCACCATGTATAGGCGTCGGTGCGGTCGGGGTATTTCTCGCGGAACGCGTCGGCAAAGCCCGCGGCGAGCAGCTCGGTCATTTTGCCGCGCTCCTCAGCGGTATAGCCCGCGTTGCCCTCGTTGGCTTTTGCGTTTTTCAGGTCGATCGGCTGGTGCGCGACGTTCAGGTCGCCGCAGTAGAGCACGGGCTTTTTCGCGTCCAGCTGCAGCAGATGCGCCCGCAGCGCGTCCTCCCACTCCATCCGCAGCGGGATGCGGCACAGGTCGCGCCGCACATTCGGCACATAGGCGTTGACCAGATAGAACCCCGGGTATTCCAGCGTCAGCACGCGCCCCTCGTCAGCGACGCCGCCGGTCTCCATCTCGCGCGTGACCGCGATCGGCTCCTCCCGCACAAAGACCGCCGTGCCCGAATAGCCCTTTTTCTCCGCACTGTTCCAGTAGGCGTGATAGCCCTCCGGCAGTGCCCATTTCAGCGCGGAGAGCTGATCCTCCTGCATTTTCGTCTCCTGAATGCAGAAGATATCCGCGCCGATCTCTGCGAAGAATTCCGCAAAGCCCTTCTTCTCGCAGGCTCTCAGCCCGTTGACATTCCATGTAACTGCTCGCATATTCCGTTCCTCGTCAATCAAAATATTTTGCCTCGGAGAACTGCACCGTCCCCGTGAAGAGATTGCAGCGCACATCCGCGACGCCCGGCTTGCAGACCAGTGCCCGCTGCTTGTAGAAAAGCGGCAAAAAGCACGCATCTGCGAGAATTGCCTCCTCCGCCTTCCGCAGACAGGCGACCTGCTCATTCATGCCCGCCGCCGCCGATGCCTCCTGCAGCAGCGTGCGGACCTGCTCTGCCGCCCCGCAGTGGATGCCCGGCGTCTGTGCAAAGCCTGACAGCAGCGATGCCGGGCTGCTGTCCTCACCGGTCACGGCGACGAGCGCCAGCGTGTAGCTGCCCGACCTCAGCCGCTGCTCATATTCACTCTGCGGCACCTCGTCGACGCGCATGTGCAGCCCGAGCGCCGATTCCCACTGCGCCGTCACGCGCAGCAGTGCCGCATAATCCATCAGACCGGCGGGAACGAGCACCGTGCCCTCCTCGGGCTCCTGCACCGAGAGCGCCGAGAGCGCCTCTGCATAGGCAGCCTTTGCCGCGGTCATGTTATAATTGCGGTACACCGCGTCGGAAATCAGCTCGCGGATGCTCTTGTTTGAGAGCCGCGCCGCCGGGGGCAATATCCCCGAGCCCGCCTGCAGATCGGGACCGCATGCGGACTGCACCGCCGCGTAATCGAGCGAACCTGCCAGCGCTCTGAGCAGATAGGGCGTTCTGCCGTAATCCGAATCGGGATTTGCGGCAAGCCCGAGCGTCAGGCTGAAGGCGCCCTGCGTCTGCATCGTGCTGTCGTTGAGAATGGTCGTCTGCGTCGTGACAAGGCAGTCGGCGGTTCCGGCAGTGAAAATGCGCTCCGCGTCCGCCTGCGACTGCTCGATGAAAAACTGCAGATCGGTCGGGTAGATCTTGCTGACCTCGTGATTCAGCGGATTGCGCACCATCTGAATGACATTGTATTTGCCGTAGGGGTCATAGAGCCAGCGCTGCACCGAAAAGCTGCCGTTCCCGATGATCGAGGCTTCGTCGAGCCCGTACCGCCCGCGCGTGCGCTCGAAATAGTCGGCATTGCAGGGGAGCGCGGCGGTCTCCGCAAGGAGCATCGGCAGATCGGCGGCGGGCGTGTCGAGCACGATCTCGAGCCGGTCGCTGCGGCGCGCATAGACGCCGATCATCGAGGGGTCCTCCTTGCCCGCGAGAATCTCCTCGGCGTGCTCGATGCACCGGAACTGCTCGCGGTAGGGCGATTCATAGAGCGGGTCAAAGAGCCGCTGAAACGCAAATTCAAAGTCGGCGGCGGTGACAGCCTTTGCAGCGTCCTTGCCGAAATCGCCCGCAGAGTCGGTTGCCTGATACCAATAGGAATCGGTGCGCAGATCAAAGACATAGTGCAGCCCGTCCCCGGAGACGGTGTAGTCCTTCACGACGCCGTTTCTGACGGTGCCGTCGGCGTCAAGCGCAAACAGCCCCTCAAAGAGATTCGCGAGAACCGTCTTCGCGGAGCTGCTGACAGCGAGCTGCGGGTCGAGGGTGTCGGGGTTGCCGACGAGCGTATAGGAGAAGCTGTGCCCCGCGCCGGATTTCGGCGTATCGCCGCCGCAGCCGCAGAGCAGCGGGCAGACGGTCAGCGCACAGAGCAGCAAACGGATAAAGCGTTGTTTCAATGTTTCACGTCCAATCAGTAAATGAGCAATTAGAAATTAGAAATTAGAAATTAGAAATGGGCCCGTCCTTTTCCGCCGGAGCTCACAGCCGGATGATGTAGACATCCGCGGGCTTGCCCTCAAACTCGAAGCTGCGCAGATAGGTGCCGCCGTTTTTCGTGATCGTTCTGACGGAGGGCAGATTGTCGCGCTCGACCGAGAGCTGCAGGGCCTCCATGCCGGCATCGCGCGCGATCTGCAGGAGCTGACGCAGCATTTCGGTCGCAAAGCCCCTGCGGCGCGCACTCGGGCGGACGCTGTAGCCGCTGTTGCCGAAATCGGCGAGGAAGGCATTGAGCGTGTGCCGCAGATCAATGATCCCGACGATGCAGCCCGCTTCATCGAGTGCGAAGAAGGTGTCCGTCACGACCCAGTCGGGGCTGACCGTTTCGGGCGATGCGTTGGCAGTCACGGCGCGCAGCCAGTCCTCGTAGCAGTCGGTATGATCGAGCAGCTCGCTGCCGTTGATTGTCGCTTCGCCGCGGTCGAAGAATTCCTGCCGGAAGGCAAGCGCCTGCACCTTGTGCCCGGGCTCCGGGCGGCAGAGGGTGATGTTCATGGTGATTTCCTTTCAGAGTGCTGTTGTGCGTAGAATGCGGAATGAACAGTCAGGAGTTGTTCCGCCCCTGCTCTCCCCGTCCTCACTTCGCCATTCCGATCATCGCCTTATAGTCGGCGTCGGCGGGGCTGATGGAGCGCTGTGCCAGACCGTAGACTGCGGTCGCGCGCGCCTCGAGCTCCGCGCAGCTCTGGCAGGCGCCGCCGAGCTCGGCGAGCTTTGCCAGCGAGGTCGCATAGGGGAGCGTCGTGCCGGCATGCTTTGCCGCGGTGAGGATATCCCTGCCGCGCTCGCTCAGGGCGAGGATCCTGCCGTAGGGCGGGGGCGCGTCCGTGTCGGAGGGCTTGATGCCGATGAGCAGGTCGAGCAGAATGCGTCTGAGGCGTGCCATCGGGTAGCGCTTGGACTTCATCGCGAGCAGCATGGATTCCAGCGAGGTCTCGTTGCGGGCGGAGAGGATCTTGTTCTCCAGCCCCTGCCCGACCTCCGGCAGCTCGCTCAGCTCCTCGGCGGTCGCGGTGCGCAGCTTGTAGAGCAGAATGCGCTCGAGATTCTCAAAGCGCGCGGTCATACCCGTTGCGGCACAGGCGCTCAGCGCGGCAGAGGAATCCTCCGGCACGAGATCGTCAAAATCGTCGTTCTCGTTCTCCATCAGCTGCCGGATCAGCGAGGCACTTGCGACATTGCCCTCGGGCATGCGGCTGTCGTGCGCGGCACTGCGCTTGACCGTGAACGGCTCGATCTTCAGCTTCAGCGCGATCATCGCCTTGAGATATTCGATCGCGAGGACATTGTTCGGATAGCTGAACAGCGCGCCGAGCTCGTCGCCGTAATTCTGGCGGATCAGGATCTGCAGCGCCTTGGGATAGGAACTGCCGCGCTTCATCAGCTCCTCGAGCTCGGGCATCTTCGCGCAGGCATAGGTCGCGCGGACTGCTTCGGTCAGCAGCTGCAGATCGCCGCACTCGCTGCCAAAGGAGAGCTCATCGACACAGCCGAGCCCCTTGAGAATATACATCGCGCCCTTGGCATAGACCTCCGCGGCGCTCAGACAGTAGGCGACGGGCAGCTCGATCACGAGGTCGGCGCCGCAGCGGACGGCAGTGCGGGCGCGTTCGAATTTGTTGATGACCGCGACGTCGCCGCGCTGCACGAAGTTGCCGCTCATGACCGCGACAATATGCGTCGCGCCGTGCTTCCGGGTCTGCTCGATGTGATAGAGGTGACCGTTGTGAAAGGGATTGTATTCGCAGATAATGCCGCTGATCTTCATTTGAATTGCCTCCTTCTGCCAAGAATACTCAATCTGTCAGAGATGCGCCGATGATCACATAGCGGCAGAGCACCGGGTCATGCACGCTCAGGAGCATCGTGCCCCACCATTCATTGCCCTGATCGAAATAGTTTGTGAAATCGCCCGACCAGCGATAGATTTCAAGTGCGCTGCGGGAGGCTTCCGGAAAGAGCACCGCATTGAGCTTTTCAAACTCCTTCCGTCCGTAGCCGTGCGGATAGGGCTGGAAGGCAAATGCCTCCCAGTAGGTCATGTCCCACGGCGGCGGGCTGATGCGGAATTCTCCGCCGGCGCGTCCGGCACGCACGCAGGTGAACAGCGCCTCCGGCGATTCGGCGACGCAGCGCATTTTCTCCGGTTCCGCGGTGATCGGCGGGTGTCTGAGCAGGTTGCCGACGCGCTCGCGCGTATCGAGCACTTTGAGCGCTTCAAGGACGGCTGCTTTATGCCCGTCCCTTCCCGCGGGCGCGCCGTCGTCGGAGAGCAGCACATAGTCGAGCAGCATGTCCGGATACTGTTCCTCGAGGATGCGGCAGATCGGGTCGTCTGTCAGCTCACGCACGGAGAATCACCTCTTTTTTGCGAATTTGCCGGAAAAACATCCAAAGAATCGTACAAAGCGGGGTCGAATTTCTCATTGTGTCCTGCCGATTTTTTGTGCAGCCCCCTTGCATCTTGCGGGGATTTCGTGTATAATAATGGTTGTGGATATCGGTTTTCCCGAATCTTGAAAGTTATATGTGAAAGGAAGATTTGTTATGTTAATTCTGGTTGTGAACGCCGGCAGCTCCTCGCTGAAGTATCAGCTCATCAACATGGAGGACGAGAGCGTGCTCGCAAAGGGCAACTGCGACCGCATCGGCATCGACGGGCATGTCTCGCACAAGACTGCTGACGGCAGAACGGTCGACGCGGACTGCGATTTCCCGACCCACACCGAGGCATTTGAGAAGCTGGTCGAGGTGCTGACCACCGGTGACGCGGCTGTCATCAGGTCGATGGACGAGATCTCCGCGGTCGGTCACCGCATCGTTCAGGGCGCAGAGGTCTTTGACCGTCCCTGCATGGTCACCCCCGAGGTCATCGACAAGATCGACGAGCTCAGAGAGCTGGCGCCCGTGCACAATCACGCACATGCGCTCGCACTGCGCGCCTGCACCGCCGTCATTCCGGCAACCACCCCGCAGGTCGTTGTGTTCGACACCGCATTCCACCAGACCATGCCGCCGAAGGCATACATGTTCGGTCTGCCCTATGAGGACTATGAGAAGCTCCACGTCCGCAAGTACGGCTTCCACGGCACCTCGCACCGCTTTGTCTCCGCGGCGCTCGCAGAGGCGATGGGCAGAGACATCAAGGACCTGAAGATCGTCTCGTGCCACCTCGGCAACGGCTCCTCGATCACCGCAGTGCAGGGCGGCAAGTGCATGGACACCTCGATGGGCTTCACCCCGCTCGACGGCATCCTGATGGGCACGCGCACCGGCGCGGTCGACCCGTCGGCAGTCACCTTCGTCGCGGACAAGCACGGCTTCACCCCGGACGAGATGAGCCAGTACATGAACAAGAAGTCTGGCTTCCTCGGCATCTCCGGCATTTCGTCGGACAACCGTGAGATCACCGCAGCTGCCGCAGAGGGCAACAAGCGCGCGATCCTCGCCTCCGAGATGCTCGCCTACCAGATCCAGAAGTTCATCGGCGCCTACACCGCTGCGATGAACGGTGTCGATGCAGTGCTCTTCACCGGCGGCATCGGCGAGAATTCGTGGGAGGTCCGCGAGCGCGTCTGCAAGAACATGGAGTTCTTCGGCATCGAGATCGACGAGGAGCTCAACCGCAGCACCAGAGGCAAGCTGATGAAGATTTCCAAGCCGGGCGCCAAGACCGAGGTCTGGATCGTCCCGACCAACGAGGAGCTGCTGATCGCACGCGACACGCTGGCGCTGATCTCCGAAAAATAATCGGATTCCCACCTTCTATTATACCATGCAAAACGTCGGAAACGCAAGCATTTTGCGTATGACAAAATACACAAATTTGCCTGTTGATTTTTGGCATGCAGAAAGGAGCCGTGACCCGGATGGCAAAGCTCATCGACTCCATGAAACGGTTTTTTGACCCGCTGCACTATCCGCCGGAGGGCGAGGAATTTGACGACGGTGCAGAGCTGCTCCGCGCCTCACCGGGCGTGCGGCAGTTCGGGCACACCTTCCGCACCGTGCAGCTGCCCTCTGCGCAGGAGCCGGACAAGCCCCTGCCGCTGGACGAGGGCGCGTCTGCGCTGCTCGCGCTCGCGCAGGAGATTCGCGGAAACGCCTATGCGAAGTATTCGGGCTTTCATGTCGGGGCAGCGCTGCTGACGGCGTCGGGCAAGGTGTATCTCGGCGTGAACGTCGAAAATGCGTCCTATCCCAACGGCTGCTGTGCTGAGCGCTCGGCGGTCAGTGCGGCGATCACCGCAGGCGAGCGGGAATTCACCGCGATCGCGGTCTGCGGGGAGCCCGCATCCGTTCCGTGTTATCCGTGCGGCATGTGCCGGCAGGTGCTCGCCGAGTTCGGCGGTCCCGATTTCCCGGTCATTCTCGCGGACGGCATTTATCCGCTGCGCTCGATGCTGCCCTATGCATTCACACTTTGATATCAGACAGAGCACCCGGCTTCCGCAATGGAGCCGGGCGTTTTTTATCCGTCGGCGAAGCCGACACCGCTATGATTATTGATTCGCTGTCCTTTCTTCTTTATTCTATTAGCGAAGCGCCATACGGGAACGACGGCATCATTTTCAGCTTGAAGAGATTCTGCTTATGCTTGCGGTCGATCTTTGCCTTGACCTCCTCGGAGGGCTCGATGCCCTCGCGGATATACGCATCCAGCTCCGCATAGGTGAAGCCGAGATTGTCCTCATCCGTCTTGCCGCAGAGCCCGTCGGAGGGGGCTTTGTCGATGAGCTGCTTAGGGAGCCCCAGCGCCCGCCCGATCGCTCTGACCTCGGTGCAGGTCAGCTGGCTCAGCGGGGAGAAATCGCCGACGCTGTCGCCCCAGCGCGTCGAATAGCCGACCCAGTCCTCGGAGAGATTGCAGGTGTTCGCCACTCTGCCGCCGACGCTCTGCGACACCGCATAGACCGTCGCCATGCGGATGCGCGGCGGGAGATTGGTCGTTGCCTGTACGGACAGCGGTGTTGCGGCGCCGACTGCGCGCTCGAGCGCGTCCGTCGCCTCGCCGATGTTCACGGTCACATTGAGAATGCCGAGGTGTTTGCAGAGCAGCTGCGAATCGGCAATGTCCTTCTGCTCGCCGCGCGGCATCAGCACGCCGATGACCCGGTGCACGCCCAGTGCCCGCACCAGCAGCGCCGCACAGACGGAGCTGTCCTTGCCGCCCGAGATGCCCAGCACCGCCGGGCAGCCGTCGCCGTTCTCTGCAAACCAGTCCTGGATCCAGCGGCAGCAGTCCTCGATCACTTGTTCCACGTCAAACTGATACATAATACCATCCTTTCGTGCGCGCTTCAGCGCACATCATAATAAAATTTGTCCGCAGCTTCGCGGTTTTTGCCGGTAAAGAGCTGTCTGGTCAGCGCCCGGTCTCGAATGAGATACCAGTCGCCGAAGCGGTCGAATTTCCGCGCAGAGGTCACCGCATAGGCATGCCGCAGAATGCCGTATTTCAGCCCGCGCGTGTCGCCGAGCGCCTTGAGGCGCGCCGCAAAATCGAGGTCCTCGAGGCTGACGCAGCTCTCGTCAAAGCCGCCGACCGCGTCAAAATCGCTGCGGTAACACCAAAACATGCCGCCGGTCAGCAGTGCGCGGCTTCTAATCCAGTAGGGCACGATGTGTGCGGCGACATAGAGCGTCGAGCAGAGAATCCCGAGCGACATGCGGTCAAAGACTGTTTTCGCGCCGCCGCCGATGTATCTGCCGCTTTTCAGCAGCTGCCGCACCTCTTTGAGCGTGTCGGCGGTCATGCAGCTGTCGGCGTCGCAGGTGACAATGATTTTGCCTGAGGATGCCCGCACGCCCGCATTGCGGACCGCCGCGATGCATTTTTCGTCATTGTGCACGACCCTCGCGCCCATTGCCTCCGCGACGGCAGCCGTTTGGTCGGTGCAGCGGTTCGCGACCACGATGACCTCGGTTTTCAGCGGGAGCACCGATGCTGCCGCAGCATGCACCGCCCGCAGGCATTTGCCGAGATAGGCTTCCTCATTGTGCGCGGGAATGATCACGGAAAAGCTGATTTTTCGCATAAGCACACCTCCGTCAGAGCATGACATTGAACAGCGCCATGCCGATATGCGCGGCGATCAGCAGCCAGAGCACGGGTGAGGTCGCCGCCACACGCAGCGAACGGATGCTCTGATACGGTGTCTGGTCGGGCAGACGCTGCGTTGCGAAGAGATAGACCGCACATGCCGACCCGAGCCCGAGCACGCCGAGCGTATAGATCATTTCGACGGTGTTCACCGTTGCCGCGGGGAGATAGGTCTCGCCGCAGAGCATGAGCATATTGGCGAGATTGACCGTCATGTGCACAACGATCGCGGGCAGGACCGAATTGTGCCGCACGGTGATGTAGCCCAGCAGGATGCCGAGCGGGAATGTGAACAGAAACTGCTGCAGATTCTCGTGCATGACCGCGAACAGGAACGCCGTCATCAGAATGCCGAACCGCTGACTGACGCGGCTGAGGTTCTTCTGCGTGACGCCGCGCATCAGAAGCTCTTCGGTGATCGGCGCCGCAACAACGGTATAGAGCGCTGTCAGGGCAAGCTGCGTGAGATTGCCCTTTTGCAGCGTGATCTCTGCCGCATAGACGGAATAGCCGGCTTTATTGAGAAAGGCGGTCACCCACTGGGCGATATAGCCCGTGACGACCTGGATCTGCAGTGCTGTGAGCATATAGAGCAGCATCCGAGGGAGACTGACCCCATGCGTGCGGAAGAAATCCTTCGTTTTCATGTGCGTGAGCGCACAGCCGGTGCGGAATGCGATCAGATTCGCGATGAAGAACGAGAGCAGCGTGATGCCGATGGAAAGCGAGCTGTCCTCCAGATACTGCGAAACAATGTGCGCGTAGTTGCGCGGCAGCTCGCCGACTGCCCTGCCGTCGATCTGCTGGAGCGCCGCGCGGATGCCGAGCGTCAGTGCGGTCGAGATGCTCGCGGCAATGAGAAATGCGAACAGCAGCACGAGGCAGGTCAGGCTGACATAGCGCCGGATGCTGGTTTTTTCGGCGAGGGTCGGCAGCAGCGGCAGACGGCTGCCCTGCATCCCGAGCTCGGGCACGATCGCGCGGTAATCCGGGGAATAGTCCGGTTCCTCGGTGGGGTTCGCAAAGGGATGCGCAGGGTCCGCCGGAATCAGGTCGGTCGGGTCGGGCTGCGGCATGGTGTTCACTCCTTTTAGAGGTTAGAAGTTAGAAATGAGAGGCAAGAAGCCGGAAGCCAGAGGCAAGAAGCCGGAAGCCAGAGGCAAGAAGCCGGAAGCAAGAGGCAAGAGCTGCTCCGTTATTTCAGCGTGACGATGGTCACGCCGTCCTCGCCCTCGCCGTAGACGCCGAGGCGGAAGGATTTGACATGCTTGTTGCGCTTGAGGTAGTCGTGGACGCCCTTGCGCAGCGCGCCGGTGCCCTTGCCGTGAATCAGCGTCACGGTCTCAAAGCCTGAGAGCATCGACGACGACAGAAACTGCTCGATCAGTGAAATGCCCTCGTCGACGGTACAGCCGCGCAGGTCGAGCTCCGTGCCGGGACGCCGCCCGCCGCTGCTGCTCTCCTTGCTGCGCTTGACGATCGTATGCGTCTGCTTGGGCTTTTGGTCGGGCTTTTTCTCCTCGAGCCGCACCGCCGTGACCGGCACGCGCATTTTCATCGCGCCGACCGCCACGCTGACGGTCTTGCCGTCGGGCGCTGCGACCACCGTGCCGATCTGGTTTGTCTGCACAAGGCGCACCGTGTCGCCGATGACCAGTGCACGCGGCAGGCGGTAATTCTCGCCCTCGTCCGCCATGTCGGTCTCAGCGTAGAGCCGGTCGACGGTCTGCCGCGATTTCGTGCGCGCTGCCGCGATCTTCTCGGCGAAATCGGCGCGGTCCTTTTCTTTTTTCAGCTCGCGCAGCTCCTCGATCAGTGCGCCGGATTCCGCCGCCGCCTGCTCGATGATGCGCCTTGCCTGCTCGCGCACCTGCCGGATTGCTTCCTCGCGCACGGAGGTCGCATGCTCTGCCTGCTCGCGCAGGACGCGCTCATGCTCGGCGGCTGCTCTGCGCAGCTGCTCGAGCTCTGCATTCTGGCGGTCGAGCTCGGCTCTGGCGCGCTCGAGCTCGGCGACTGCCGTATCAAAGCGCTGGTTTTCCGTGCTGACGAGCGATTTTGCCTGCGCGATCACATCATCGGGCATGCCGAGCGACGCGGAAATCGCGAACGCATTCGATTTGCCGGGCGACCCGATAATCAGCCGGTAGGTGGGCTTGAGCGTTTCGAGGTCGAATTCGCACGAAGCGTTTTCGACGTCCTGTGCCTCGACCGCATAGCGCTTGAGCTCCTGATAGTGCGTCGTCACCATGAGAATTGCGCCCTGCGCCTTGAGCCGCTCGATGATCGCGACCGCAAGCGCCGCACCCTCGACCGGGTCGGTGCCCGAGCCAAGCTCGTCCATGAGCACAAGGCTGCGGTCGTCGGCTTTTTGCAGAATTTCGATATCCTGCAAGGTGTGTGCGCTGAATGTCGAGAGATTGTATTCGATGCTCTGCCGGTCGCCGATATCGACAAGCACGCGGTCAAACACCGAAATTTTGCTGCCGTCTGCCGCGGGAATCATCAGCCCGCACATCGCCATTGCGGTCAGCAGCCCGACCGTTTTCAGCGCGACGGTCTTGCCGCCGGTATTCGGTCCGGTGATGATGAGGGCGCGGTAATCGCCGCCGAGCGACAGCGTGATCGGCACGACGGTCTTGGGGTCGAGCAGCGGATGCCGCGCCTTTTTGAGCAGAATCTCGCCGGCGTCGTTGATCTCGGGGATGACGCCCTTCTGCATTGCGCCGAGCGATGCCTTTGCAAAATAGAGGTTGAGCTCTGCGGCGATCTCATAGCCCTGCAGCAGTGCCGGGGCGTGCTGTCCGCATTCGTTCGAGAGCATCTCAATGATGCGCTCGACCTCCTCCTGCTCCTGCGATTCGAGCAGGCGGATGTCGTTGTTCGCCTCGACAATCGCCATCGGCTCGATGAAATAGGTCTGACCGGTCGCGGAGGTATCGTGAATGAGACCTGCGACCTCGCCGCGGTATTCCGCCTTGACCGGGATGACATAGCGCCCGTCGCGGATGGTGACGATCGCCTCCTGCAGATAGGTCTGCATTGAAGCGGACTTGATCATTTTCTCCAGACGCTCCCGCAGGCGCTGTCCTGCCTGCGCGATCTTTCTGCGGAGCTGCCCGAGCGCCGGGCTTGCCGCATCGGAAAGGCGCTCCTCGGTCTCGATCGAGCGCTCCAGCAGGTCTGCGAGATAGGGGTCGGGCTGGAGCCGCAGAAAGAGGTCGGAGAGCGTGGTGGTGACATTGTCGCAGTGGGCATACCAGTCTGCGAGGGAGGAGATCTGCCGCAGCAGCCGCGCGATCTCGAGCAGCTCCTTCAGCGAGATGCGTGCGCCCGACTGTGCCCGCTGCACCGAAGCGCAGACGTCGTGAAAGCTGTCAAAGCCGGGCGACCCGAAGCGCACCGAGAGCTGAAAGGCGTCCTCGGTCTGCTGCAGGGCATGCTGCACGCGCGCTGCATCCGTTTCGGGGATGAGTGCGCGCGCCATTTCCTTTGTTTTTTCGTTTGCCGCCTCATTGGCGAGCATCTCGAGCACCTTGTGCAGCTCGAGTGTGATGTAATCGTTTGCGAGTTTATCCATGTTCTGTATCCTGCGGTTGGTTGAGGTCGTGATAGAATTTCAGTGTGCGGAAGCCCGTGCCGAGCCGGTAGAGCGTATATCTTTCGCAGTATGCCGCAAAAAGTCTGAGGCTCGTGCCTTTCAGGCGGAACCCGAAAATGCGGTCTATATCGGAAAAAACGACGTGCCGCAGCGCCTGCAGCGTGCTCTGCGTGACGGGTATTTCATCGGGCGTGATCTCCTCGGGGTCGGCGCAGTCGGCGCAGAGAAAATCTGCCTTCGCGACGCGCATGATCGGTCCGCGCGGCTGATACTGCATACAGCTTGCGCAGCAGACCAGATTCGGCATCATGCCGAGCTCGGTCATGAGCCGCAGCTCGAAGGTGCCCTTGATCTGTTCCAATGGGCGGTCGTCCTGCTCGAGCCTTTGCAGGCAGTAGAGGAACAGCCGCAGAAGCTGCGGCTGTGGCTGATCTGTGGCAGTTTTGCGAATCAGCTCGGAAAAATAGGCGGCAAGTGCGAGGGCATCGAGCCGCTGCCGCACCCCGAAGAACAGATGGACCGAGACGGCGCTGTCGAGCCAGAACCGCTCGCCGGTCTGCCGCAGACAGAATTCCCCGTAGGAGAACGCCTGTGTCACGGCAGCATATTTGCTCCCGGGCTTGCGCGCAGAGCGCACGCCGACCGTGCGGATGCCCGATTCGGTCAGCAGGTCGATGAGCTTGTCCGCCTCGCCGAACACGGTCTCGCGGAGCACCAGCCCCTTGACGGTCACATGCTGCATCGCGCACCGCCTTTCTATGATTTATCATGATCATGCAGCGCGGCGCGGTACTGTAAATAGTCCGCGATCTTGCCGCTTTTGCAGAAGGTCTCCCACGCTGCGCGGGCAGTATCCTCCATACCATCACTCCCTCTGCAATTAGGGTGTGCGAAGGCGTGCCCGTTTTACATGGAAAATCTCTGTAAATGGTATTCCAAAGTGCGGTGTCCCTCTGTCAAGGAAACACTGATTAAATCTGGTGCGCAAGATGCGCAGTCAGATTTTTCGTCAGATTGTATGAAAACGACGCCGCTGGGCTGGCGCCCAGCAAGGAGTTTTCGTGCAAGATGACGGAAAATATGCAAGCAGATTGCGTGCCAAGCCGTCAGGCGGGATTTAATCAGTGGTTCCTCAAGTCTCCTCGAGACCGAAATTGCGGAGCATCGCGTCGGAATTGCGCCAGTTTTCCTTGACCTTCACCCAAGTCTGCAAATTGACCTTGATGCGGAAGAAATCCTCGAGACGCTTTCGCGCGTTCGTCGAAGCCTTCTTGATCATGTCGCCGTGCTTGCCGATGATGATGCGCTTGTGCGATTCACGCTCGCAGAAGATCGTGACGGAAATGTCGAGAATGTCCTTGTCCTCGCGCTCGCGGAACTGCTCCGTGACGACCGCAATGCCGTGCGGCACCTCGTCGTCGAGCAGCCAGAGCAGCTGCTCACGGACCATTTCTGCCGCAAGCACGCGCTCGGGCTGATCGGTCAGCATGTCCTCAGGAAAATAGTGCGGACCGGGCACGGCAAGCGCCAGCAGCTCCTCGGTGAGGTCGGACATGCCCTCGTCCTTTGTCACGCTCATCGGCACGATCGCCTTCGGGTGCCAGCGTTCATCCGCCTCGACGAGCATCGGGGCAAGCGCGGTTTTCTCTTTGAGCAGGTCGATCTTATTGAACACGATGATGAGGGCAGTGCCCTGCTTTGCAAGGCTGTCGAGCATCGCCGCCTCCTGCTCGCCCCACGGCTTTGTGCAGTCCTGCATGAAGATCACGCAGTCGATATCGGAGACTGCCTCCTTCGCCGCCTCGAGCATCCGGTCGCCGAGCTTGGTGCGCGATTTGTGCAGACCGGGCGTATCGGTAAACACAAGCTGCGTCTGACCGATGATGCGGATGCCGGTGATGCGCGTGCGCGTGGTCTGGGGCTTGGGGCTCACCGACGCGATGCGCTCGCCGATCAGCGTGTTGAGCAGTGAGGATTTGCCGGCATTCGTGTGTCCTGCGATCGCCGCGAACAGTATTTTCGTATCCGTCTGCATGGCTTACTGCTGGTCGGGCGTGATGAAGCTGATATCGCGGGAGAAGCCGAGCTTGTCGAGCACAGCCTCCTCCTTCTCGCGCATTTTCAGCTGCTCCAGCGAGGAGGTCTCGTGGTCATAGCCCAGCAGATGGAGCATCGAGTGCACGGTGAGGAACGCGACCTCGCGCTCGAGCACATGCCCGTACATCTTCGCCTGCTTGACCGCCATTTCCATTGAGATGACAATATCACCGAGGAGCACAAAGCCCGTGTCGGTGTTGATCTCGAGATGGTCGCCCTCGCAGAGCGGGAAGGAGAGCACGTCCGTTTCCGCGTCCTTGTTGCGGTACTGCTTGTTCAGCTTGCGGATCTCCTCATTGTTGACAAAGGAGACGCTGACCTCGGTGTCGTGCCCGAAGTTCTCCGTCGTGAGCACTGCCTGGCAGCAGCGGCGGATCAGCAGGCGGATGCCCACCGGGATCTTCACCTCATGCTGACTGTCCTTAATGTAAACCTTTAACTTCGCCATTTCGATTCTTTTTCCTTTCGTGAGATTGCAGATGCTTCTGCTCATAGCTTGCGTATGCGGTGATGATGTCCTGCACCAGCCTGTGGCGCACGACATCCTTCTCCGAAAACTGATGGATCACGATATCGTCGACGGACTTGAGGACCTTCATTGCCTCGATCAGACCCGAGCGCTCGGGGTTCGGCAGGTCGATCTGCGTGATGTCGCCGGTGATGACCATTTTGCTGCCCTCTCCGAGGCGCGTGAGGAACATCTTGATCTGCTCGGAGGTGGTGTTCTGCGCTTCGTCGAGGATGATGAACGCACGGTCGAGCGTGCGTCCGCGCATGTAGGCGAGCGGGGCGATCTCGATGATGTTCTTTTCGAGGTCGCGCTCGACCGCCTCCGAGCCGAGCATCTCAAAGAGCGCGTCGTAGAGCGGGCGCAGATAGGGGTCGACCTTGTCCTGCAGGTCGCCGGGGAGGAAGCCGAGCTTTTCGCCCGCCTCGACCGCCGGTCTTGTCAGGATGATGCGGTCGATGTCGTGGCTCCTGAGCGCGCGCACTGCCATCGCGACGGCGAGGTAGGTCTTGCCGGTGCCCGCCGGACCGATGCCGAGCACGATCGTGTTGGAGGCGATCGCGTCGAGGTAGTGCTTCTGCCCGACGGTGCGCGGGCGGATCGGCTTGCCGGTCACGGTGAGGCTGACGGCATCTGCCGAGAGCGTGCGGATCTCCTCTGCCGCGTCATCCGCGACCATCGAGACGACATAGCGCACGGTCTGCTCTGAGAGCGCGTCGCCGCGGCGGGCATTCTGCATCAGCAGTTCCAGTGCCTGCGACGCGCGGTCGATATCCGTCTCCGCACCGGTGATCCGCACAGCCGTGCCGCGGTTGATGATCACGACATGAAAGCGCTTCTGGATCAGATTGAGGTTTGAGTCATAGCTGCCGAAAACGACCGGGATGAGGTCGGGATCGGCGGGGTTCCAAAGACGTTCTGCCATGCTGGGGTTACTCCTAAAACAGTTTTGTATTCCGATATGAGCCGCATCTGTCAGATTTGAGACATGCGGGAAGACGCACCTCTCAGAATTCTATATCCATTATACCACATCGGAAAGCAAAATGGAATAGTTTTAGGATAATTTCACAAAAATTTCACTTGTTTTCCCGATAACCCCCTCAAAAACATAGTGGAATTTCAGCGATATGCCCAAATCCGAGCGCGAAATTGACTCTGAACGCGCCAGAATCCGGTCGCCGGAATGGAAATTCTGCTCCCAGCGTGCGGCGGATTCCCGCAGCAGACCGACCGCCTCCTCCTCCGACCAGACCGTGAGCGCGGTCTGTCTCTGTGTATACTGACAGGCGATGCGCGTGAAGGGGAGTGTATGCCCCAGCAGCGTCAGCGGGTGGGACTCCTCGGTGTATACAAAATCGCCTGCGGGCGGCGAAAAGCCCGGGGAGAGCGAAAAGCGTCTGCCGAAGACCTCGAGCAGCTGCGCGGTCTTCGCTTCGCCGGAGACTGCAAGCTCCGTGACAAAGGGCTGCTCCTGTTCAAAATCCGCCTGATAGACGCCCGTGACAATGCCGTCGCCGTGATAAAAGCGCTGCGTGCCGCGGCTGTCGGTGACCGCCCCGGAGATCAGCAGGTCGCCTTTCCGGACGACGTCGCCGCGTTTGCAGACCGCCTGCCCGCCCAGCACGCTGACCGACGTGATCTGCGCGTCGTATGCCGCGGTGACATTGGTCGGCACATGGTCGTCGTACATCTCCGGGGCAGCGCGGTTTTCGGTCATTTCGACGATCAGCCGCCCGCCGACATGCCGCATCGCGATCCAGTCGATCTCGCCGATCGCAAGACGCATTCTGCGCTCCGATGCGGTAAAGGCGATCTCGCGGATCGGTGTGCCGCGGGAAATCCCGAGCGATTCCAGCGCCGTGAGCACCTCCGCGTCCGAGACGGTCTCATTGCCGTATATTTCGATGCTGCGGACATAGGCGCTGCTCCAATAGAGCAGCAGTGCGCCGAGCAGGAGCCCGGGCAGAATGCCGAAGCGTTTCCGGTAGGGCAGCAGATGAAAGCGCAGACCGCGTTTTTTCAGCACGGTCAGCGCGATGCCGTGCCGCTCAGCCAGTGCGCGGACCGTGCAGAACTGCTGCGGCGGCACGGCGGCATAGAAGACCCCGTTTTTCACGACCTGATGCCGGCAGCGGACATTTGCCTGCCGGAGCGCATCGCGGAAGGCGGTGAGCGCCGTGCCTTCGGCGGAAAAGCTGATCTCAGCGCGCATAACGGGCACCTCACAGTCCGCCGTCAAATTCGACGGCAGCGATCTGACCCTGCACATGCAGTCGGCCGTCTGCGTAGTCGGAGGCGGTGAGCCCCCTGCCCCACACCGCGACACTGTGCCCGCGGATCTCGAGCTGCACGAGCATGTCGCTGCACTCAAGGAGCCGCCTGCAGCGGTCGAAGAAGACGTCGGTATTGCCGCAGAGCTCGATGCGGTCATCAGAAAACGGCAGATTCATTCTGCATCCCTCCGTAGTTCCAGTCTATGCGCTGCGCCGGCGGATCATGCGGCTTTCTTCCCGCGTGTCATCCCGCAGATACAGCGCGACCGGGAAGCCCGTCAGCAGAATCAGGATGCCCGGGAGCAGAGAGCCGGTCTGCGAAATTTCTGCGCCCTGTGCCATCGCCGGAGCGGCTTCGGGCAGCGGCAGAAGGGGCACGGCGAGCGCGGTCAGCAGTGCCGCGAGCAGCGCGGTCAGCAGCCTTGTGCACAGCAGCCGCAGCGGACGCATCCCGCGCACCCCGAGTGCGAGACACTGCATCTGCACGCAGAGTCCGCCGAAGGACAGCATCGCCGCCGTCAGCGGGAGCAGCACCTGAAACCGGATGCCGCAGTGCAGAAGCTCGGTCAGCCGGGTCACGTCGAGCACGGCTGCGGCTGCCGCCCGGACGGTCTGTGCGGAAATGCCCGCAAGTGCGCCGATTTTCACGAGAATCGCCGCAATGCCGAGCAGCTCGCAGAGCCACGCGGCAAGCCCGAAGAGCACGACTGTTCCGCATATTTGCAGCATTCCTGCGACCGTGCCGGAGACTGCCTGCGGGATCATGGTCACGGTGAAGTGCACGGGCGCAGGCGGATGTAACGGGACACTGCGCGGCGAGAGCAGCCGGGCGGCGGCACAGTTTGCGGCAAAGCAGGCGCCCCACAGCAGCCAGCCTGCCGCAGCGCTCCCGAAAAGCTGCACGCCGCACAGCCCGACGAGAAACGCGGGTCCGCCGCCGAATGCCGCACACGAGAAGACAGCGGCGTCGGATTCGGAGAGCCTGCCGCGTTCGCATTCCTGCCGCAGCAGCATCGCCCCGACGGGATATCCCGCGAGCTGACTGACCAGAAAAATGCCGGTCAGCGCGGAGGAGAGCCGCAGTGCCCGTCGGAGCAGCCCGAGCCGTCCGCCGAGCCACTGTCCCGCGCCGCTCTCGCGCAGCAGGTCGGCGAGAAGCGTGCAGCCGAAGAGCGACGGAATCAGCGTTTCCGCGCAGAGCCGCAGCCGGTCGGAAATGACCGCTGCCGCTGCGTCGGCGCGGTGTGCCGTGAGAAGGAGCAGCAGGAGCAGCGCGATCGCCGCGAGCGCCTGCGGCAGACGGTTTCGCATGAGATCACCTCGGGGCGGTGTATTCAGAATCAGAAGGTCAGCCCTGCGGTTTTTCCGCGTCATCGCCGGAATCGTCGGGAAAGAGCACGGCGTAGCAGACCGCGGCGAGCGGCACGCCGAGCAGCAGCCCGATGCCGCCGAACAGTCCGCCGCAGATCACGATCGCGCCGAGCACCCATGCAGGCGGCAGCCCGATCGAATGCCCGACCACGCGCGGGTAGATGAAATTGCTCTCGACCTGCTGCAGAACGATGATATAGAGCAAAAACCACGGCACCGCCGGGGGCTTGACAAACAGCAGCAGCAGTGCGCCCGGCACCGTGCCGATCAGCGGACCCAGATAGGGCACGATGTTCGTGATGCCGACGAGCACCGAGATCAGCACCGGATACGGAAAGCGCAGCAGCACCATGCCCGCCCAGCACAGCAGCCCGAGAATCAGCGATTCGCGGAGCTGCGAGGAGAGAAACTGCGCAAAGGTATCGCAGGTGAGCCGGGCGCGCCTCGCCCAGCGCCGGATGGTCTGCGGAGACATGGTGAGCCCGCAGAGCGAGGCAAGCTGCGCCCGCAGACGGGTCTTGTCCGCGAGCAGATAGAGCGAGAAGACAGCCCCGATGCCGATATCGAGCAGCCAGTGCAGCAGCTCCGCGGTATAGTCATAGGTCTTTTTCAGCAGTGCGGGGAGCCGCTCCTGCACCGCGCGCAGCAGATCGGCAAGGCGGTCGGTCGGCAGATATTTCTGCACGGCTCGCAGCAGATCGCCGCTGTAGCGGTCGAAATTCCCGGAGAGCAGCTCGACCGAATTGCGCAGCTGCGGGATCAGCACACAGACCACACTCGCGGTCACGAGCAGCGGCGGCAGAATCGCGCCGATGACCGCCGTGACACGGATCCACTTTGCCTCCGGGTCGTGCCCGTGACGCAGCTGAAAGCGCGACAGATCGCCGCGCAGGCGCTCATAGGCGGGGTCGAGCACTGCTGCAAAGAGGATTCCCAGCAGCAGCGGGCGGCAGGCGGTCAGCACCCGCGAGAGCATCGCGAAGAAGCCCTCATAGCGCAGAATGACAAATGCCAGCAGCAGCAGCACGCCCCCCGCGGTCACAGTGACCCGGAACAGCCGGTCGTGCAGAATCGTGCGGCGCAATGTTACACCACCCTTCGGGGGAATGAAAAATGAGGAGGGAGGGGGGAGGAGGTCGGAGGTCAAGTTAGAAGTGAGGAGTGAGGCGTTGTTCCGTCATCCAAGTTTCGCTTCTAACTTCCGCTTCTAACCTCTTCCCTCTCACCTCTAACCTCTAAACGCTGAGCGTGAGCTGATTGAGCAGAGCGGCGAGACGGTTCCATGTGTCGCGGTCGAGCCTGCCTGTCTGCGGCAGACCCGAAATGCTCTGCAATCGGCGCACTGCCTGCTCTGTGTCTTCATCATAGCTGCCGGTGACCGGTATCTGCGGCAGATTTGCAAACCGCCGCCCCGCCAGATTCAGCAGCACCTGCGTCAGATGCACCAGCTCGCCGGTATCGCCGGACATGAGCAGAAAGCCCGGCGCCGGAAACAGCACCAGCGGGAGCTGCGGGTCGGTCAGTGTGTGATAGGCGCTGACGATCGCGTCCCATGTATCGGTGTCGATCTCGCCGGTCACGGGCAGACCGTATGCCTGCTGGAAGGCGCGCACCGCCAGCCCTGCTTCGTCGGTGAATTCCCGTCCCGGCAGCACGATCGGGATGCGGCTGTCCTTCAGTGCGATCTGATACAGATACCCCAGTATCTCTTCAATGTGATCGGCGCGCTGACTGTCTGTATAAAGCATACATTACCTCCATTGCGGGTTGTAATGAGGAGTGAGAAGTTGTTCCGTCACTCTGTTTTTAGCGGCGGGAATAACGGCAGCACAACACCTCCTACCTGCTCCCTCCTACCTCCTACCTGTAGGGCTTCGAGCGCATTTCTAATTTCTAATTTCTCATTTCTCACTTCTCATCTTATCGTGTAGCCGGGCGACTGATAGGGGCGCTTGCCGGCACCGCAGCGGAGCTCGGAATAGACCCCTGCGACCGCGTCCCATGTCACGGGACCGACCTGACCGTTCACGGGCAGACCGTATTCCCGCTGGAAGCCCTGCACCGACTGCCTTGTCAGCGGTCCGAAATAGCCGGTGTCCGAGACTGCCTGCACCGCCGGGTCAAAGCGTGCGATATAGCTCAGATACTGCTGCAGGATGCGCACATTCTCGCTCGTGACGCCCT